>PUNR01000078.1 GCA_003551805.1 Loktanella sp. | reverse complement strand
CACCCGCCATGCGCCACTGACCCGTTTGTTTTTTGTCGATTACGAACGCCAGTGATAACAACAAAAGGACAACCATCGTAAAGGCGTAGTAATTCTTGCTTTCGAAAATACCGATCCAGATACCATCTGGCCTGACATCACCGATCAAAAGGCTTGATACAGCGGCGACAATCAGGGCCACGAAAAGCATCTGCATCAGCAAAAGCGGGGCCAGCCGGTTCGCGAGAGTGATGGCAATCGCAAAGGTGATCAACAGCTGAAAACCATGCCGCAACGAAAGTGCGGGGTGATCCGACCACAAAAAGCTGGTTATGGCCCAAAGCGGCAACAGGCATAGCCACCAGTATTCGCGAATGTCACGCCACGCCAGATCCAGCCTGCGCGCCTGCATTGCAAGGCCCAGTACCAGAAAGATCAAAGCACCGTTTCTGCCTAGATATGATACAAAAATCAGCGCAAAAAATATCCCCATGCCCAGCAAGGCATTCGGACAGATATTGATCTCAAAAGCGCCCTTTGATCTTGTCGAGGGGTGAAACGGTGAACTGGTCATGGCACAGCCCTAACGGTCACACACGACGGATTCGGGAAACTGGCATTCTTCGCCCAAGGCTGTGAATGCGACCCAATCTATATCCATACGCTTGGGGCCGTCCGGATGGACGAATACCCCCATCCAGTCGGAAAGCGTATCGGTGCCCCATAGGCTGAAGTAGATCTTTTGTTCTGTTTCAGGCAATTGCACGTTTTCCACCGAATGGAACAGATCACCGTTGATGAACCAGCTCATCCGGTCGGGTTCCCATTTAAAGGAATAGATGTGGAATTGTTCGTTTGCCGGCTGCGGTAGCGGATGCGCAGTGCCGTGCATCGGCTCTCCGTCGACGAAGGTATTGACGGTCACGACACTTGGGTTTGCCGTACGTATCTCGAAATCAATTTCGTCATGCGGTTTGCCATGAACCGGGCCGATATAGGTAAAGAAAGCCGCATTCAGTCCGCTGCCTTCATTTGTGCGGAAACGTGCCTCGTAGGTTCCGTGTCCGAACACCGCACGGGACTGGATTTCGCCGCAGGTGTATTGGTGATTTTCGCTTATGTCATAGTAGAAATAAAGGCTCAGGCGTCCTTCTTCATGGGCAACGGCTGATTCAGACCAGACGCAGTTTTGATGGTCCCCGTTGCTCCATCCATCCGAGATAAACCAGCGTGACATATCGAAAGTGGAAAAGTCATCCAGAAAGGATTCGTTGTCAGCCGCAGCAGTTGCGATGGTCGCAGACAGCAAAAATCCGGTGCAGATCGTGACCAGCTTTTGGCAGTAACGTGTGGCAACATTCGAATTATGATGCAGATGCTTTAACATTGTCATTTCCATATCCATACCGTTCCTGTTCTTCGATGCTGCCGTATTGCGTGATCGTTTGCATATCCGCCTTGTTGAAAGCGACGCCGATGATTTTGTCGTAAAGCACGGGGTCTCTGGTCAGGACTTCTTCCAGCAAGTCACGGGTCATCTTGTCCCATTCGACCACCAAGATCAGACCGTCGATCACAGGCAGCAAGGCACGCGCATCAGACACGGGCCCCAATGGCGACAGATCAAGGATGGTGAAGGCATATGATTTGCTGGCATCCCTGATGACGTCGCGAAATTCGGGCGATCCGGCCAGATCACCGGCAATCGGGTCACCGGACGGGAACGTCGATGGCAGCAGGTGTAGCCCAGTAGATGCTTCCTGTCGTATCGCAGTGTCCCATTTTTCGCGGCCAAGCAGCACTTCGCGCAGGCCAACGCCCATGACTTTGTGCAGCATCTTGCTTAACCCCGATGTGCGCAGGTCGGCGTCAACCAAGAGAACCGACCGCCCGCCCGACGCAATCAGCGCGGCCAGATTGGACGCGACGGTTGATTTACCCTCGCCTGCCCGCACGGAAACCACGCCAAGCACATAGCCCGGTTTGTTATTGGCCGAGGTGTCGGCATGTACACGGACATTGCGCAGCGTTTCGGTAAATTGCGACAGCGG
Source organism: Loktanella sp. (assembly GCA_003551805.1). Taxonomy (GTDB): domain Bacteria; phylum Pseudomonadota; class Alphaproteobacteria; order Rhodobacterales; family Rhodobacteraceae; genus Yoonia. The sequence goes on along the minus strand of PUNR01000078.1, from coordinate 8,384 downwards.
GAATTTCAGCGCGGGGAACGGATATCTGAAGGTTTCACGCTTGTCGGTGACAACATCCAGACGGCGTTCGCGGTTCAGCGGAATGGCTGTCCCCTGCAATTCAGCCAGCGTCAATGCGGGCAGATACCCCAAGAAAGGTTTACCAGTGGTGTTGCGCAGATCTTCGCGTGTGCGGATGAACTTTTCCGCACCATCCCACAGCAGCGCAAGACCAGCGCCCGCCATCGTGCCAAGGATCAGCATCAGCGCCAGCACAATAGATTTTCGCGGTGCGAAGGGGTCTTCTGGCACATCGGCAATTGACAGCACCCGCACGTTGGTCACAGGAAAAGTCTGCGTCTGTTCCAGATCTTTCAGCCGCAGCAGATAGGTTTCGTTCAAGGCATCAAAAACCTCTGCCTGCCGTTCCAACGCGCGCAGTTCGACCTGAGCCTGTGCAAGCCGCAGGTTTTCTGCTGCAGCCTCGGCGATGCTTTCGCGCAGCATGCCGATTTCGGTTTCCAGCGCACGCACCGCGTAAAGCGAGGTTTCGTGCAAGGTCTGCAATTCGCGTTGCAGCGATCTGCCTTCAACCTCGATCTGGGCACGCAATTGCTGGACTTCTTCATGGTCGGCACCAAACTGGCTTTCGACCTGTGCCGCACGACGTGCCAGCCCCAAAAGCCTTTGCTGACCGGCGGTGAAACCGGCATCGGGGACGCCAACAGCAGGGGCACCCGCCTGCACAAATTCTGCCGGATCAAGGTCGCGCAATTCGGCGTAAACACTGTTTTGCGCCCGCAAACGCGCCAGTTGCACTGTCGCTGCGGCAAGATCGGCGTTCAACTGCGCGATCGTCTGCACCGTGATCGGTTCGCCTGCGATGGCAAGCAATCCGTTGGCGGCCCGAAACTCTGCCGCATCAAAGGCGGCTGTCATTGCGTTATCCTGAATGACGAACAGCCGGTCCTGAAGCCAGTCCAGCACCCGTGCAGAGGCCGCGACATTACCGATCAACTGGTCAGACACGATGGCGCGGCCATAGGCGTTGACAATCGCCGCCGCCAGCGCAGGATCAGCCGAAGAATAGCGGATCGAGAACACTGCACTGCGGCCATCGCGCACCACTTCAATATCGGCGCTAAGGTCATCTGCGGCGGACATCCGTTCCAGCCTGTCCAATTCCTCGAAAGAGACATCTTCGACAACCGGTGTCTCACCCGAGAACAGACCGCCAAGAAAACTGCGCAGCCCCTGTATCGCCGCCGCGATCAGCGGTTGTTCGGGGTTAATGAACGATTCATTGTTGTGCAGATCAAGGTCATCGACCACAGCAAGCGCAATCTGCTGGGATGTCAGAACGCGTTGCGCGCTTTCCAGCAGAACTTCATTCTGCGCCATACCACCGCGGTTTTGCGCATCGCCAACACCGGGGATTTCATCGCCCATCATCACTTCGGCAGAGGCGCGATACAGCGGTGGGGTCGTCTGGATGTAGCCAATACCGATCACAAGTGCCGCCAGAACCGCAAAAACCACCACCCATTTATGGTTTCGCATCGCCGTCAAAATGGTCGAGACGTGGATTTCCCGGCTATTGCCGGGCCGAGAGCTTGATGGTGCCATACCAGGATCACTGTCGCCAAATCGTAAAAGCATGTTGCTCATGATCCCTCTTTTCCAATCGGATTTTTGTTCAATTTGTTTTCAGCGGACATCGCGAACCGGTCTTTCAGATGGCGGAAGATTCCGTTCCAGAACCCAACGGACCACGCCATTTGCATAACGCCCGCAGCCAGCCCGCAAGCGGCAAGATACAGCTTTCGCTGACGCACGACCGCCAGCAGGCCGGCCAGACAACAGGCCAGCAGCCACGCCAAGAGCGGGACCACGAAAATCACATGCAGGAATGACAAAACCGACATGCAGGCAATCGGGGCAAGACTGACCAGAACAATGTGCCTTTTGCGGAAAGTGTCAGGGTGCTTGATTGCCGTCGCAAATCGCCCGCGACCGAAATTGAAGTATTGCCGCGCAAGCCCTGACAGGCTGTTGCGGGGAAAATACGCCATCTGCGTTTTGCCTGTCAGCCAGATGCGATGACCAGCCTTGCGCAACCGTGCATCCAGTTCGGCATCTTCGTTGTGGCTGAAAGCCTCGTCATATCCGCCGACATCCGCGAATGCGGTGCGCCGCATCAGCGCGTGATGGCCATGATCGACATACCGCCCCTTGGTGCCGCCACGATGTGCTGATCCGCCATTGCCAAAAAACCCGTTTTGCGACGACGCGATCACGCGCTGCATCGTGCCCTGCCCTTGCGCATGCATCCGTACGACAACACTGTCGGCACCGGTCTGGCGTGCCTCTTGCAGCAGGATGTCGCAATAATCTTCGGGATAGGCGGCATGCGCATCGACGCGGATCAACCATGCGACCTGCGCGGGGCAACACCCGACAGCAAGATTTACCGCCGCCGATTGCAGTTTGCGCGGATTGCGCAACAGAAACAGTCCCGAAAGCTGCTTTGCCTGCGCTTGCACCAGATCGGGGGTGCCATCATGCGACCCGCCATCAACCACAATGATCGCAGCGCCAAGTCGCTTTGCACTAGCGGCCAGCATTTGCACGACCCCGATGATATGCTGCGCTTCGTTGAGCGCCGGAATGATGATCGCAACGCGGTCCTGTCCTTCAGGCTGGTCTGCATAGAATGCGGTCAGTTGTGTTGTCAGTGACGTCATCGTGCCAGATCCCCTGCTGCAATACGCGGGGTGACGACGCTGGCGGGCCGTTTGCGCGTGCCTTCAGCCAGCAACCTGACCAAGGCGACGCAATCTTGCTGTGTCGTGCGCCAGGTGGACGGGTCAATCGCATCCTGCTTGCGTGCCAAGGCTGCAATGTCACTTTTATCCAGCCCCAGCAGGACAGAGGCGACCGCCACAGGGCGCAAATCCCGCACCACGACGCCGATGCCCCGCCGCCGCAAAAAGCGGCTTGTTTCGGTGCCGTCAAGCGCCAGCGGAATAGCCCCGTGTGCACAGCTTTCGTAAAGCCGGTTGGGAAGCAGCCAGTCCGAATTTGCATTAGCATCATAGCGGTCAACCAGCCATGCAAGGTCAGTGGCGCTGTATATCCGTGCAAGGTCACGGTGATAATCGTAGGGCCCGCAAAAGGTGATGTGTGGGTTAGCGTCGACGATGCGGTGGAAATCAGGGATAGCATCCAGCGCAGGTTTACCCCGCAGCACCAGTTGGACCCGCCCGTCAAGGCGGCGCGTCACCTGATCCAGACATTCCAGCGACGCCGCACAGCGCAAGATGCCGAACCAGCCGACCACCAGCGGGCCAATGCGTTTCACGTCATCGCGCCGGAACGGTGTTAACCTGTCGTCCTTGTCACCGTCCCAAACCTTATTTTCGATCAGGATCGGGGGCGATGCAATCTGCCGGTAGCGGGAAAAATGTTCCTCGTCGAACCGGTTGGATGACACGATCACATTTTCAACCTGCTTGCAAAGCCGCCGTTCCAGCCACCGCAACGACATCGCGACAATGCCCTGCCCGATCATCAGACGATGCACGTCTAGCACCTCGTAATAGATCCGTGGCGCGTTGCGTTGCGGGCAGCGTTTCTTGATACGCGTTGCCAGCGGCAGCATTTCAAGATTACGCGCCATGATAATATCGGGTGCAAATTCGCGCGCGATCTCGCGGGCTCGGGTCAGGACACGCAGGCTTGATAGGGCGCGGTGCACGATCTTGCCGTTATGCGTTTGCCCCAACACAAGCGCGGGCCGTTCAAGCGGGGTTGTCAGGCGGCGGAACCCGACCACTGCGACTTTTGCGCCGCCTGCTTCCAACATGCTGACGCGCCGCCAGATGGCCGCGTCATCCAGATCATGGGCAAGATACAGAATACTGGTCATAGGCTTCTCGCAAGCTGTGCGGCACCGGACGTTTGGTTGGCCGCATTATCGCGCGCGATCAGGGCATGAATGTCCTGACAGGTATTCACCACACGGGCCGACCCGTAAAACGGCACCAACCCCAGTGCGAATGCCCCCGCACGGCCCACCGCGATGATATGCAGGTCATGTTCACACGACAGACGCGCAAGATTTGCCCATGTCGCTGCCGCTGACCGGCCAGCCCCTGCACTGGCCACATCAGGGACAGGCACCAATGCAAAGTCTGCGGTCGGGCTACCACCTTGCGCGGACAGGATGATCTTTTTAGGTGATCTCGCCACTGCAGGAGCGTGGGTTTTGCGCGTTGCGCGTTCCCTGATCGTGTTCGCAAGCAACGGCCAGCTTGTCGGATACCACAAAAGAAGGCCCAGCGCCTTGAAGGCCTGCCGCGCAGCCAGCGCATCAATGAAGCGGGCGTAGTTCAAATGCCTGCGGTGGTTTTCAATCCGTCGGGCCAGCGCCACGCGCAGATCTTTGCAATCGTCAGGCAGTGCCTGCAACAATGCCTTCTGCGCGGCGATCATCGGCTGAAGTTTCGCCACGCTGAACCGGTGCGACAAGGATGCCGCATGCCGGCGGTACAGGTACATCGCGTCAGGTATCAGCGCAAAAGTCGCCCCCGACAAAAGCAGGCGCAGATAGAAATCATGATCCTCGTCCACGCGCAGGTCAGTATCGTAGCGGATATCACCGATGGTCGCGCGCCGGATCAACGGCTTGGCGTACCCCAAGGCAACGTCGTGCCCCGCCAAGCGCCCTTCGACAAGCGCCAGCGCATCGACCATTTCAGGCTGCCCAAGATCAAGTTTTTGGAACAGTGTTTTGGCGCTTTCCGACAGATCTTCGGCGAAAAAGATCAGGTCGTCGGCGACCATATCCGCCTGCAACGTATCGGAAGCCGCCAGCATCCGCGCCAGCCGTTCGGGGTGAATGATATCATCGGAATCGACAACCGCGACCCACGCGCCGCTGGCAGCCTCTATTGCGCGATTGCGCGCACCTGCGGGGCCGGATGACTTGTTCGACCGGATCAACCGCACGCGGTCATCATTTTCGCGAATTTCTTCAACGATGGCGATGCTTTGGTCTTGTGACCCGTCATCGGACACGATCAGTTCCAGCGCCTGATGGGTTTGTGCCAGCACCGATTGAATGGCTTTGCGGATATGCGACCCGCCATTGAAATTGGCCATGATGACGGAAATCAAAGGTGCAGCGGCGGGGTTTGGAAATGGCTTATTCATGGGATTTTCCATTCGCCATCGCTTGCCGGATCTCGGCAATTTCGGCGCGCGACATTGCAAAGGCGATGATGGCGTAGGTCAGCGCACCCGCACCAATCTGCGTTACCAGCAACATCACAGCCGACGTCGCTGTCAAAACCAAAGGCAGAACCACCAGAACAATGCACATCGCGATTGTCGCTACCACGGGCGCCATCAGCGTCTTTGCATATTGGGCCAGCGTGATGCCGATCAGTTTATGCGCGATAATAAAGCAGCCTGGCGCAACAGCGACATTCACGATCACGATGCCGATCATGACTGTGTCCAGCCCTTGGCCAATGAACAGAATGATAACCGCCAAGGTCAGCGCATAAAGCACCAGATCAAAGACAAACCAGATGTCGGCCCGCCCCAAACCAACGGCCAGCGACCCCGTTGAAACCTGCAAGCCAGCCAGAAACCCGATCACTGCAAAGGCCTGAATTGTCAGGATCGCAGACTGCCATTGATTGCCAAGGATCATCGGAATGGCCGTATCCGCCAGCACAAACAGCCCGGCCGAAATCGGGAAAGTGGCCAGCGCCGAGGCGCACGTCACAAGGGCAAAGGGTCGGACTTGTTTGCCGGGTTCTTTCTGGATTGCCGCAAAAAACACCGTCGCAACAGGGTAAAGCGCGCCCGAAGTCAGACCCGATAACAAGTCATGCAACCGCTTGCCCAGAAAATAAAGCCCAAGCACCGCAGGCCCTGCCAGAAAACCCAGCAGGATCTTGTCCAGACTGATGACGTTCAGGATGCGATTGCCAGACGAAAACAGACCAAAGCGCATCAGATCGCGCGCAGCTGTCTTACTGATCCGAAAGCCGGGACGCCAACGCGCAGCCACAACCAGTATTGCAGTTGAAACGACCGACGTAATCACAGGCGCCATAGCCAGCGCCCATAGCCCGTAACCGGCCAACGCCATGGCGATACAAACTGCGCCGCCGATGCTGTTTCCGATGGCCGTGCGCGCCGCGATATATTTGAACTGCATCGCACGCACCACCAGCGCCTGCGGAACAACAGCAAACAGATCGATCACCAGCTTCAGCCCGATGAACGGCAACAAAACGGCAAGTACAGGTTCACCCGTATAATCGGCAACCGTCCCCGCCAACAGCAGGATCGGTAGATACAGCACCACCCCGGAGATCACACACATCCAGAAAACCGTATCCAGATGTTCCTCGGCGATCTGTGCGCGTTGAATGATCGCTTCGCCAAATGACGCAGGGGTCGCGCAGCTGACAAAAGTGACCATGCTGACCGCCAGCGCGACGATGCCAAACTCGACCGGCCCCAGCAGCCGGGACGTAATAACAAAGACAATCGCCGCAATGATCGTGGCTGAACCTGTGTTCAATATAGACCACAAAAGACCAAAGATCGCCTTTCGCCCACGGTTCGCGGTGGCAAGCGCGCGGAATTGTGCCGGCTGTTCGACTGCGGCACCGGTATCTGTCAGCCGGTCGTCGACCGCCAAGGTCATTGCGTCACCGGTGCCGGTAATTGCTGGCTCCAGCGGTTGGGCATTGGTGGCAAGGCCACGTCCACAACATCGCCCGGCTCAAGCTGCGTTTCCAGACCGGTCAAGGTGATGATCCCGTCAGCAGTGGCGCGCCTTATCGTCACAACGGGTACGGGGACTGTCACCGCCTCGTCTGACAGGCTTTGTTGCACGAACATGCCGGTTTCGGCCAATGCGATACGCTGCTGCGTGTCCAGATTGGTAACGACGCGTTCCAGATCTTCGTCAATCAGCTGCAATTGACGTGTATCCTCGATTAATTCGCGGTCGCGCAAGGCAAGCTTTTCCGCCTCGGCGATGGTGATCCCCTGCCGCGCACGCAATATAGCGGTCGAGATATCAAGCTGCTGCGCCTCGGTCTGCGCGATGGACCTTTCAGCCTCGCCGATGCGACCGCTGGCGGCCAGACCGCGTTCGACCAAGGCAATCGCGCTGTCATATTCATTTTGCGCCACTTCGCGCAAACGGTCCAAAGCGGCCGACCGTTCGATCAGCGCCTCGACCTCGTTGTTCAACAGACTGATCTGATCGTTCAATGCCGACAATTCGCGCGTTCGCTGCTGGCGGCGCAGTTGCAAGACGTCATTTTCAACATCGACCAGACGGTCGGGCCAAGGGTTTTCTGCCGTGCTGGTGGGCAGCGCGACTTCAGGCTGTCCGTCAATCGCAGCCTGTAGCATGGCGCGGCGCACGGCCAGCCTTTCACCTTCAAGCTGCAGCAGGGCCATGTTGCCTTCGCGGGCAAATATTTCGCGTGCGTCGATATTGCCGACACCGCCATTCACCAGCGTACCGCCCGATTGCGCCAGAAGCTGGACCGCGACAAGACCGGGCCGGAACGGATACTGACCCGGATTGCGTACGGCACCCGATATGTAAACGGGGCTGTATTGCGCCACGCTGACGACCGCATCCAAAGACGCCGATACGGCAAGGCGGTTCTGCAACCGTTCCGCCACATCCTGACCAAACTGCGCCGTTGTCAGTGACATCGCGCTCATCTCGCCGATAAACGGCACGTTCACCATACCGTCGGTACCGACGGAAAGTTCGCCGCGCAGAGCATCCCATTCTACCGCTTGGCTTTCGACCTGGTTCCACTCGAGGACGCGCAGTTCCAAAACATCACCGGGCCCGATCTTATAGGTTTCCGACAGCGCGCTAGTCGAAAAACCCATTAGGAAAAGGCAAACACTTGCACTCATCGTACATTTTCGCATTACTCGCTCCGTACTGTCCGGACGTTAATCAGTTGGTCAGTAGGCACCACGTCCGAAAAGGACGACCGGAACTGTCTGAAGAATAACCTTCACATCCAACAACAAAGAACATTTTGCGACATAGTATCTGTCCAGCGCCACACGCCGCTGATAGGTCGTGTCGCTGCGCCCGCTGATCTGCCACAGACCTGTCAAACCAGGACGGGCACGCAAGTAATGACGCGTGGACGGGCCAAAGTTTACAAGCTCCGATTTCTCGACCGGTCTTGGCCCGACAAAGCTCATTTCACCGGACAGGATATTGAACAACTGGGGAAGTTCATCAACGCTGTACTTTCGCAGGATACGCCCCAATGGGGTCACGCGCGGATCATCTTTCAGCTTGTGCTGCAGTTCCCATTCGCGCGCGGCTTCAGGGT
>PUNR01000258.1 GCA_003551805.1 Loktanella sp. | reverse complement strand
TTCGCAAGTGCGGCCATGTTGTCACGTTCGGGCGAGGCCGCGGACACGATGGGGAATTTTACCCAGATCGCGTCGGTCTGGCGGTCGTGGTATTCCACCTCGGCCTCGGCCAGGGCGGTCTTTTCCACGGGCGACCACATCACGGGTTTGGACCCTTGATAGAGCGTGCCGTTCATCAGGAATTTCTGGAATTCCTCGGCGATCACCCGTTCGGCGTGAAAGGCCATTGTCAGGTAAGGGTCATCCCAGTTGCCGGTGATGCCAAGGCGCTTGAATTCCTCGCGCTGGATATCGACCCAGCCTTCGGCAAACTTGCGGCATTCTTGCCGGAAATCGACGACATTGATGGCGTCCTTGTCCTGCCCTTTGGCGCGGTATTTCTCTTCGATCTTCCATTCGATGGGCAGGCCGTGGCAATCCCAGCCCGGTACATAACGCGCGTCGCGGCCCATCATCTGCTGGCTGCGCACGACCATATCTTTCAGGATCTTGTTCAGCGCGTGGCCGATATGCAGGTTGCCGTTCGCATAAGGCGGGCCGTCATGCAGGGTGAAAGGCTTGCGGCCTTCGGCCTTGGCGCGCAGCTTTTCGTAGACCCCGATCTGTGCCCAGCGGGCCAGCCATTCGGGTTCGCGTTTGGGCAATCCCGCACGCATCGGGAAATCTGTTTGCGGCAGGTTCAGGGTGTCTTTGTAATCAGTCGTCTCAGCGCACATGGGTCGCGTCCTTTGGGCAATCGGAAATGGAAGGAAAGATGAGGCGCGGTGCGCAATCGCTTGCACCATGATCCCGGCCGGTTTGAGCGATCAAACCGCCGGGCAAGTAATGCGTAGGATCAACATGCTGGTCATGGCCGCGCTTATAGAACCCAAGGCACGCAGGGTAAAGCGGTGATGCGCAGGTTCTTGCATCCGCTGCAGGCTATCACCGACAATAGGTGCCGCGCCGATAGTTTGCCGTGTCGAAATGGAAATGATCATGGTGAAAGCGGTTTGCCTCGGGGCCAAGAACGGTCCCGAAAGGGCCGCAGGCCGCGCGCCACATGCGGCGCAACAGGGGCCCATGCGCGTTACTGCCCCAGCCTCGCAGCACGGTGATATCGCTGCCGTCACGTAGTCCGATGGCCGCGATATCAATGGCACGGCCCAGCGCATGTTCCGACAAGCGCCCGCCGGACGCATTGTTGCGGTTGCGGCAGGCGTAATGCGATCCGACACGCAGGCTGTTGATGCCGCCACCCAGATCGCCGACAGCAGGCATCGCACCTTCGGTCACCCAGTCCTTCAAGGCTTCTGCCGTGCCGCAATCCATCGTTGCTTGAGGCACCAGCGTCACCCCGGCCACTGCCTTTACGCGCACTGCATCTGTGACGCCACAAGCGCCCGGGCCGTCAACCGTGCCCAGCACCTCGCCTTGCAACGAAGGATCGCCGCAGATCTGGCCGCGCTGGCGTGCAAGCTGCTGTTCTGCGGCAACGGATGCGACGTTGGCAGGGCGAGGTGCAGGGATCAGCGATTGCTGCACGGCACTTGTGCCGGTGTCCGGTGCGGCAGGTTCCTGCGGGCTGTCGCTGTCGGTTTCAGGCCGTGCGACGGGGCGCAGGACCGGTTCTGCGACGGCTGAATCTGCATCTTCGCCCGCCTCTTGCGCCGCCACAGGGCCAACCCAACAGAGGGCAAGGCCGATGACGAACGCGCGGATCATTCCCGCTTGGCCGCTGGCTTGCGGCCGAAATCGGGGGCGTCTGTGTCCTGCCCTGCCTCGATGATAGACCGCCGGATTGATCGTGTGCGCGTGAAATAAGCGTGCAGATGGTCACCATCGCCCAGCCGGATCGCACGTTGCAGCGCAAAAAGTTCTTCGGTGAACCGACCCAGAATTTCCAGCGTCGCATCCTTGTTGTGCAGGAACACATCGCGCCACATGGTCGGGTCCGATGCGGCGATGCGGGTGAAATCCCGAAAACCGGCGGCGGAATATTTGATGACTTCACTATCAGTCACGCGTCGTAATTCATCTGCGACGCCGACCATTGTATAGGCGATCAGGTGGGGTGTGTGGCTGGTCACCGCCAGCACCAGATCATGGTGGTCAGCGTCCATTTCATCAACATTGCTGCCTATGCCGCGCCACAGATCGGCAAGGCGGGCGACAGCTGCAGGTTCGGTCCCTGCGACAGGCACCAGAATGCAAAACCGGTTGTCGAACAATTCGGCAAAGCCCGAGCGTGGCCCGGAATGTTCGGTCCCTGCCAGCGGATGGGCGGGGATGAAATGCACACCTTCGGGCACGAAAGGGGCGACCGCATCAATCACGGCGCGTTTGACCGAACCTACATCGCTGAGCGTGGCACCTTGTTTCAGATGCGGGCCGATGTCGCGCGCGACAGCCTCCATCGCGCCGACGGGGACACAAAGCACGACCAGATCGGCATCCTTGACCGCCTCGGCGGCGGTGTCGGTCACGATATCGCACAGGCCGATGTCGCGTGCTGTTGCGCGGGTCTCGGCAGATCGTGCGTAGCCTGCAATCTCGCGCGCCAGTCCTGCGCGCCGGATCGCATGGCACATGGATGACGCGATCAGGCCCAGCCCGATCAGCGCAACCTTGTCATAGACCTGCGCCATCAGCGCGATCCTTTGAACTGCGCCACGGCATGCACGACACGGCGGCAGGCCGATTCGTCGCCTACAGTGATCCGCAGGCAATGCGGCAGGCCGTAACCGGCCACCTGTCGGACGATAATGCCTTGGGATCGCAGATAGATATCGCAGGCCTGCGCTTCTTCGGCGCTGGCAAAACGGGCGAGGATGAAATTGGCGCTGGACGGATCAGACGGCACCCCCAAATCGGCCAGACCGGTGGCCAGCCAGTCACGCCAGCGGGCGTTTTCGGTGCTGCAGCGTTCGGTGTGGGCGGTGTCGCGCATCGCAGCTTCGGCTGCGGCAAGGGCGGCGGCGGACAGGTTGAACGGGCCGCGCAGCCGGTTCAACACGTCAATCACCGCTTGCGGGCCGTAAGCCCAGCCGATCCGCAGACCGCCCAAACCGTAAATTTTCGAAAACGTGCGCGTCATGATGACATTGTTGCGTGTCTCTACCAAGGCGCGGCCCGCGTCATAGCCGGAGACATATTCTGCATAGGCACCGTCAAGCGCCAATAGCACACGCGGCGGCAGGCCTGCTGCAAGGCGCGCGACCTCGGCATCAGAAATCATTGTGCCCGTCGGATTGGCGGGGTTGGCAAGATAGACCAGCCGGGTCTTGTCCGTGCAGGCGGCAAGAATGGCATCCACATCCACCATCCGGTCACGTTCCGGCACGACAACGGGTGTTGCACCACAGGCGTGGGCATAGATCGGGTACATCGAAAAACCGTGTTCTGTGAACACTACCTCGTCACCCGGTCCGGCATAGGCATCGGCCAGCAGCTTGAGCAGTTCGCCGGACCCCACACCGCAGACGACGCGCGCTGGATCAACGCCCCAAACATCGCCGATAGCGGTGCGCAGCCCAGCATGGTCCGTGGACGGATAACGATGCAGGTCATGGCCTGCGCGCGAAAACGCCTGCATCGCTGCAGGGCTTGCCCCTAACGGGTTTTCGTTCGAGGAAAGTTTCAGAACATTGCTCTGCCCCTCCAACTGCGACGCCCCGCCTACATAAAGCGCGATGTCCAGAATGCCGGGTTGGGGTTGGATACAATCAGCCATGGTAAGCACTTCCGCGTAAAATTTGGCTCGTTCTACCGTTCCCGCAGACGCGTGACCAGAGACAAGACAACCCGATCATCGCCACAGTTGTGAAAATCGCGCAAAGCGGGAATTTGACAACACATCCCCGGGCGACCTGAACCTGATGTGCCAAACGCCGGATCAGGTCGCCAGCACATTGCGAAACTGCCAGGGGTCGCTGTCGTCGATATCTTCGGGGAAATGTTCCCATCGGTCCTGCAAAGGTGTCCAGTCTGTATAATGTGCCTCGACCGGGCCAAGATAGGGGCGCTGGACCTCCAGACACCGCACATGGTCCATTTCGTCGGTTTCGACGATTCCTGCTTGCGGGTTTTCCAATGCCCAGACCATCCCTGCCAGCACTGCGGACGTGACCTGCAGACCTGTGGCATTTTGATGCGGTGCGAGCGTTTTCGCCTCTTCATTCGACAGGCGGGACCCGAACCAAAGCGCATTTTTCGCGTGGCCGTACAGCAACACGCCCAATTCGTCACTGCCGGTCATGATTTCGTCGGGTTCCAGAATTTCGTGCGATTGTTGTTGGCGACCTGCGCCAAACATTTCGTGCAGGGACAGCACAGCATCATCGCAAGGGTGATAGGCGTAATGGCAGGTCGGGCGGAAATCTGGGGCCGCGGGATCGCCGACTGTATAATAGTCCGAAATGCTGATCGCCTCGTTATGGGTCACAAGAAATCCGAATTGCGGGCCTGGCGTGGGGCACCATGTATGCACGCGGGTAATCGCACCAGGGCGGTCCAGCCAGATGCCCGCCTGACAGCCGGTATCGTGGCGGTTGCCGTTTTCGGGAAACCATGTCTCGTGCGTGCCCCAACCTAGTTCGGCGGGCTGGAAACCTTCGGCGATGAACCCTTCGACCGACCATGTATTCACAAACACATCCCGCGGGCGGGGTTTGGCGCGAGCTTGGGTGTCGCGTTCGGCGATATGCACACCCTTGACGCCCAGATTCTGCATCAGGCGCGCCCAGCCTGCACGATCTGCAGGCACCGGATCATCCCGCCCCAAATCGCGCGACAGAATCATCAGCCCTTCTTTGACGAACCAGCTAACCATGCCGGGGTTGGCACCGCAGCAGGACACGGCAGTCACGCCGCCGGGATTGGCTGCTTTTTCGTCGCGGACGCGCTGACGCAGCGCGTAATTGGTGCGCTGCGCGTTATCAGTGGTTTCAAAGTAAAATCCGGCCCAAGGTTCGACCACCGTGTCGATGTAGAGCACGCCCAGTTGCCGGCACAGTTTCATCAGGTCCAGCGATGAGGTGTCCACCGATAGGTTGACGCAAAAACCGCAACCGTCGGGAAACAGCCCGCCCAGTATTTCGCGGTAATTGCCTTCGGTCAGCGCGATCTGGTGATGGGTGATGCCTTGTTCGGCCAGCAGCGGGGCTGTGGCATCGTTCGGATCAATCACACTTAATTGGGTTGGGTCGTAGTCAAAGTGGCGTTCTATCAAGGGCAGGGTGCCCTTGCCGATCGATCCATAACCAATCAACACAATCGGCCCGTCAATCCTGCCGTAGACTGGTTGCGCCATCGACATCCCCTTGTTTTCACAAGACCAGAGTTAGCGGGTATCGGGTTGAAAAGAAACCTTGGCAGATTGCCGCGTGCCAACGAAAAAGGCCGCCCTTGCGGGGCGGCCTTGATAAGTCGCGCAAGTCTGACCGGAAAACCGGATCAGTTCTTGGCGTAGAATTCGACGACGAGGTTTGGTTCCATCGTCACAGGATAGGGCACGTCACCCAAGGTTGGTGTGCGCACGAATGTTGCAACCATCTTGTTGTGGTCGACGTCCATGTAATCAGGCACGTCACGCTCTGGCAGTTGGGTGGCAACCAGCACGACTTCCAATTGCTTGGATTTCTGGCGCACTTCAATCACGTCGCCTTCTTTAACGCGGTAGGATGGGATGTTCACACGCTGGCCGTTCACGGTCACATGGCCGTGGTTCACGAACTGGCGTGCGGCAAAGACTGTGGGGACGAATTTGGCACGGTAAACGACCGCATCCAGACGACGTTCCAGCAAACCGATAAGGTTTTCGCCGGTGTCACCCTTGACGCGTTCAGCTTCGGCATAAATGCGGCGGAACTGTTTTTCGGTCAGGTCGCCATAGTAACCCTTCAGCTTTTGCTTTGCGCGCAGCTGTGTGCCGAAATCGGACAATTTGCCCTTGCGGCGCTGACCGTGCTGGCCGGGGCCGTATTCACGACGGTTGACGGGGGATTTTGGACGGCCCCAGATGTTTTCACCCATCCGGCGGTCAATTTTATATTTGGCAGCTGTACGCTTTGTCATACGCTGATCTCCTTCTAAGTTGCGAAGGGCGTTGTCCTTTACGTGGATTTTGCCACGCCGACAGGGTTCCGCTTGCGCGGTCCACCAACACCAGTAGGGGGCGAGTACATAGGTGTTCTATTACTGTCAACCTACAGCATCACAGCTAAACCTCTAAAATACGCTGTTTCGAACAAAATCTGACCACAAGTCATCTCTAGACCAAGTATTGGGACAGCAAGAGTGAACGTGGAACCGCGATCAGGTCACGATCAATCTACTATCAAGTCTGACAGAAAAGTGACGCGTGTTGCCTGAAATACGGCGCTGCACGATGTTATCATCTGTCCGCGTCTAAGCCTTCGCAATTGCTGTTCCACCCCAAGCCTCTGGCTTGGGGTTTTTTGTGGTCGCTCTTTTGCGGCAGTTGCCTTTTGGCGCACAAGGCGCGACACATCGCGCCATGTCTGACAGCCGCCCGATCCCGAGCTTGCTTTACTTTGCTGCCGCCTTCGGGGCGGGCGGGTTGCTATCGTTGATGGTATTGTTCAACGGCACGCTCGCGATTTACGGGTCACTGCTGTTCGCGTCATGGGTGCCGCATCTGACAGGGACACTGCTGGCGATAGCGATTCTGCTTGTTCTGCGCCCGCGCCGTGCCAGCACGTTCCGGCCACCGCTTTGGGCTTATCTGGGGGGCATTGCGGGCGGTGTGACTGTAATGCTGACCTCTGCCACGATGAATACGGCGCTGGCCTTGTCAGGCACAATCGCGCTGGGGCTGGCAGGGCAGGTGCTGTTCAGTCTGTTTGCCGATATGCGCGGGCTATTCGGCCTGCCGCAACGGATGCCGAAACCCCGCGATTATCTGGCACTGGCGCTGATCATCGCGGGCAGTCTGGTGCTGATTTTCCTTGGCGGTGCGCCATGATCGGCTTTGCTGCGCTGGCGCTACTGGCAGGTGTGTTGGTGTCACTGTCGCGCCAAGTCAACGGGCGTTTGGCACTGTCCACGTCGGCGTGGGAATCGTCGTTCTGGAATCACATCGTCGGGCTGGGGTTTGTCACGCTTGCGGCTGTGCTGTTCGGCGGGTTGTTCGCAGGCGCACCGATGGAGGCACCGTGGTGGGCCTATCTGGGCGGGCCTGTCGGCGTCGTGTTCATCGCTGCGGGGTCATGGCTGATTGCGCGAATCGGGGCGGCGCAGACCGCCTTGCTGATCATCGCGGGGCAGATGATTTCGGGTGTCGTGCTGGATGTTTTGATGGGCACGGCGGGCAATACTTGGGCGCGGATCATCGGGATCGTGCTGATCCTGGCAGGCATGTGGGTGTCGCGGTCGGCCAAGGACTGACCGCGACAAAGCCTCAGGTGGTTTTTTTGTCGTTCACAACGCCCAACGCGGCGACGCCGGAGTTGCCCAGTTCTACTGTGGCGAAGGGACCGCCGATGCACAGATTGGCCAAATCCTTGTTATCAAGGGGCGGTGTCTTGGCAAAAACTTCCTTGGCGAATTGTTCCGCGTTGTCTTTGGGCCGATAACCCAGATGCCCGGCCTTACTGTTATCCACCACCGCGCGGTCATTGTTGGAAATCCCCCAGACCTTGGTGAACCCCACGACAGGGCTGTCGATGGACCGTTCCACCAGATGGATCAGATCGTCATAAGACAGCCATGTCCCGATGCTGCGGGCATTTGTTGCCTGCGCGCAGGAAAAGATGCGCATGCAGACTGATTCAATGCCGCGCTTGTCCCAGTAAAGGCTTGCCAGATCCTCGGCAAAGCACTTGGCCAGACCATAATAGGTGTCGGGCTTGTGCGGCGCGTCCAGCCCGATGGTGTCGGTTTTCAAATGCATCCCGACAGCATGGACTGAACTGGCATAGACCACCCGTTTCACGCCGTTGCGATAGGCTGCTTCCCAGACGTTATAGGCGCCGATGATGTTGGATTGCAGGATATCGTCCCAAGGCGCCTCGTCACCGATAGCGCCGAAATGCACGACCATATCGGCGCCCTCCAGCACCGCCTCCATCGCGGCCAGATCGGTCAGATCGGCCTGCACGTAACTTTCACCTTCATACAGCTTGCCGATATCATCGACGAGATCGGTAGAGACCAGTTCATCGCACATCCGCGTCAGCGGTTCGCGCAGGTAAGACCCAAGGCGGCCAGCGGCCCCTGTCAGGACGAGTTTTTTCATGATGTTTCCTTTCAATCGGATCAGATCACCGCTTTTTCGATGAAACTTTCACCCTTTTCGATGCGGGTATAGCCAAACGGGGTCAAGTCCAGCGTGCGGTAGGCACCATAGGTGATCCATTCCGCGATGCCACGCCCCATGGCGGGCGATTGCTGGAAGCCATGCCCCGAAAACCCGTTCACGAAGATGAAATTGCCCACCTTCGTATGCGGCCCTGCAATCGCATTCTGGTCAAGCGTGTTGTAATCATAATGCCCCACCCATGAATTGCGTAGCTTCACCGCCTCGAATTGCGGGATGCGGGTGGCGATTGTGGGCCAGACGTGGTTTTCCCAGATGCTGTGATCTTCTGTGAAATCGTCTGGATCGACGGGGTGGTCATCCTCGGGCGGGCAACCGGCCATGTAATACTGCCCGTCAGTGCGGACATGCACGCCGCTGGGGTCGATCGTCAGCGGAAGGTCCTGGTCAAGTGGTTTGGCCGCATCGAAGATAAAGGTATAGCGTTTGCGCGGCTCCACCGGAATGCTGATCCCCGCCATTGCCGCCACCTGCGCGCCGCGTGTGCCGGCGGCGTTGACGACCATCGCGCAGGCGATGGTTTCGCCGGATGCCAGTGTCACACTTTGCACTTTTGTCCCGCTGGTATCGCGGGTGATGCCGGTGACTTCATTCACGACATATTCGACGCCGCGTTCGCGCGCGGATCGTTTCCACCAGTCGAACAGGGTGTTGCCGTCGAAATAGCCCTCGTCCACCAGATTGTGGTTGCCCGCGATGATATCGTCGAGCTGGTAGAACGGATAGGCAGCGGCGATTTCATCGCGGGTCATGTGGCGGGTGCCAGCCCCGCAAGCCGCCTGCACCGCCTGCGCATCGCGCAAGGCTGCGGCAAAGGCAGGCGTGTCGGCCAGATAAAGATAGCCGAAACTGTGCAAACGCGGCTGCGGCACGCGGGGGTCGTTGCCCATGTAGCGGGGGAAATTCTTGACGAAATCCGCGCCGAATTGCGAAATCTGCACGTTGATCGCGGCGCTGAATTGCTGGCGGATGCAGGAATTGGTCAGCGATGTGGCGGCCTGCGCGTAAGTCGGATCACGTTCCACGACAAGGATCGAGCCATCGAAATCGGGGTTGTCCGTCAGAAACCACGCCACCGCCGACCCCAGCATCGCGCCGCCGATGATGACCACGTCATAGCTGGTTTGCGAAGGCGTCTGCATCAGGCGGTTTCTCCCTTGGTGACTTGGGCTTGCACGGCGGCGACATCGGCCTCGGTCAGGCCGTAATCGCGCATCGCAGCTTTCGCAGAAATATAGCCGCGCGCAAGATCGCGCTTGATAAGCGCAGGGTCGCGGTCAGTTGCAGGCCCGTAACCCGCCCCTCCTGGCAACCCCAGCATGACCCGTCGCCCTGCGGGAACGAATTGCTTGCCTTTGCCTTGCATGGTGCCGCCATCATCCAGCGCAATCGTCGTTGCTGCGCCATCAGCACCCCCTTGCCGCCCGCGCGCGGGGTGATGCACGCGGTCGAACATGGCGGAAAAGTCAGCCTCGAACCCTTGCGCAGGGCCAACCTCCATGAACTGGCCCAGCCCGCCGCGATACTGGCCGGCCCCACCGCTGTCAGGGCGCAATTCTTTGCGCCAGATGATGACGGGGCCAGTGTGTTCGGTCGCCTCGACCGGCATGGTCATCACGCCGGACGGAAAGGCGGTGGCGTTCAGCCCGTCAACGCCGGGCCTCGCGCCAGCACCGCCCGAGTTGAAGGTCAGCACCTCGGCCCTGCGCCCTTGGCCAGTGGCAGGGCGCAGACTGACCTGAAAATTGCACAGACAGCCCGCCCCTTCGGCAGGGACAGTGGCAGGCAATATCTTGTCCAGCGCGCCGAACACCACATCGGGGATCATATGCCCGATGATATGGCGCAGCGCGACTGGGGCGGGATGCACCGCGTTGACGATGCTGCCTTCGGGCGCGGAGATTTCAAACGGCGCAAGCGATGCGGCGTTGTTGGGGATTTCCGGCGCAATCGCGCATTTCAGCGCATAGCAGGCATAGGCCTTGGTATAGACCAGCGGCACGTTGATGCCTTTCTTGTCCACGCCGGACGTGCCGGTGAAATCGCAGATGATCCGGTCAGCCGCGATTTTCAGACTGACGCAAAGGTCGATAGGCACATCAAACCCGTCGATCCGCATGGCACCC
>PUNR01000129.1 GCA_003551805.1 Loktanella sp. | reverse complement strand
TGCGTTTCCAACAGGTCCCAGCGGATCGTCCGGCCATCAAGCCTTGGCGGGGTTCCGGTCTTAAGGCGACCCAAAGGCAGACCGAAGCTATCCCGACGCTCGGCCATTCGTACTGCCGGCTCATCACCCATCCGGCCACCAGGCCGTGACACATCACCGATATGGATCACGCCACGCAAGAATGTTCCTGTTGTCAGAATGACGCTTTGCGCCGACAAGACCTGTCCATCGCGCATCTCTACCCCGGCGACGCGGTCGCCATCCATCAGAAGATCGGTCGCCTCGCCCTCGATTATCGTCAAGTTTGGTTCGGCAGACAGAACAGCCTGCATTGTATCACGATAAATAGCCCGGTCCGTCTGAGCACGGGGCCCCTGCACGGCCGGTCCTTTTTTACGGTTTAGCAGCCGGAATTGTATTCCGGCGCGGTCTGCGACGTGGCCCATGACACCATCCAATGCGTCAATTTCGCGGACCAAATGACCTTTTCCCAGGCCGCCAATTGCAGGATTGCATGACATCACACCGATTGACCGGCGTGTCAGCGTGACCAAAGCTGTCCGCACGTTCATCCGCGCAGCGGCATGCGCCGCCTCGCTACCAGCGTGGCCACCACCAATTACGATGACGTCATAGTCATGATGTTTCACGTGAAACACTCCTCATTTGCCAATGCAAAAGCTGGAAAAAATCTCGTCTAGGACCTGTTCTACATCAACCCGCCCGACAAGGCTATCCACTGCGCGGATGGCAGAACGCAGATCTTCGGCGATCAGGTCCATCATGCCATGCTGTGCGTCAAGACCTGCTTCTACTGCGGTCAGATAGGTCACCGCACGCTCTAACGCCAACCTGTGACGTTCCCGCATGGCAAGACCTACCGTGCTAACCCGTCGGCCAAGCTCACTACCAATCAGCGATACCAATTCATCCACGCCAAGCCCTGTCAGCCCCGAAACAGCCAGCCCAGACGTGTCAGCGACATCTGCCTTCGCGCGCACATAGATATCACCAGCGTCAAGATCATGCGATGGAACGGCTTCATCCAACAACATATGGACCCGCAGGTCCGCATCAGCCGCGCGCTGCCGCGCTCTTGCTACGCCCAGCCCTTCGACGATATCGTCTGTTTCGCGCAATCCGGCGGTATCCAGGAGGGTCACGGGTATCCCGCCCAGATCCAACCGCACTTCGATAACATCACGAGTGGTGCCGGCGATTTCGGACGTGATCGCCACATCCCGTCGCGCCAGCCGGTTCAAAAGCGTCGATTTACCAACATTGGGCGCACCGATGATCGCTACTTCAAAGCCATCGCGCAGACGCTCTGCCATTTGAACGCCTGCCGCTTCGCGCATCATTTCTTGCTGGACGCCAGACAAAAGCTGCCGGACTTCAGGCACGACATCGACAGGCACATCTTCGTCGACAAAATCTATCGTCGCTTCCAACAGCGCAGCCGCCCGCACCAAACGTGTTCGCCAGCTATCAGCAATCTCACCCAAAGCGCCTGAAAACACACGGACAGCCTGTTTACGCTGACTTTCAGTCTCTGCATCAATCAGGTCGGCCAAGCCTTCGACTTGCGCAAGGTCAAGCCGCCCGTTGTCCAGTGCTCTGCGCGTAAATTCACCCGGTTCAGCTGGGCGCAATGCCCCGTCGTCACCTAAGAGCCGCAGCATCGCCGCCACAACAGCAGGGCTGCCGTGCAATTGCAGCTCGATCACATCCTCACCGGTAAAGCTTTTTCCGGCGTCGAACCGCAAAACCAGCGCTTCGTCAATCAGCGCTCCTTCAGTGTCTGTCAGCTTCCGCAAGCCACGCTTTGCCGGTACCGTAGACATCAGACGCGCGGACGCCGTTACCGCATCCGGACCAGAAATGCGGATAACAGCCACACCTGCCCTGCCTTGGGCGGTGGCGAGTGCAAAGATCGTATCCATAGGCCTAACCCATTGTTTAAGAACAATAAGTTATGTGTTCATTGAATCAAAGAAATCAGAATTTGTCTTGGTTTGCTTCAACTTCCCGATCAGGAATTCGATCGCGTCAGTCGTACCCATCGGGTTCAGAATCCGACGCAAGACATAAGTTTTGGCCAGATCGGACTTGTCGACCAACAGCTCTTCTTTCCGCGTACCGGATTTCAGGATATCCATCGCCGGGAACACGCGCTTGTCCGCGACCTTGCGATCCAGCACGATTTCGCTGTTACCGGTCCCTTTGAATTCCTCAAAAATCACCTCGTCCATCCGGCTGCCGGTGTCGATCAATGCTGTCGCGATAATCGTCAGCGACCCGCCTTCCTCGATGTTGCGTGCAGCCCCGAAGAAGCGCTTGGGCCGCTGCAGGGCGTTCGCATCCACACCACCGGTCAACACCTTCCCAGAGGATGGCACAGTCGTGTTAAACGCCCGTCCAAGGCGCGTGATCGAATCCAGCAGAATCACGACGTCTCGCTTATGCTCAACCAGACGTTTTGCCTTTTCGATTACCATTTCAGCCACAGCTACGTGCCGGGTTGCAGGTTCATCGAAGGTCGAAGACACAACTTCACCCTTCACCGAACGCTGCATATCGGTCACCTCTTCAGGCCGTTCGTCGATCAGCAAGACGATCAGATAACATTCTGGGTGATTTTTCTCGATCGAATTGGCGATGTTCTGCAACAGCACCGTTTTACCCGTGCGGGGTGGCGCCACGATCAAGGACCGCTGGCCTTTACCGATGGGCGCAACAAGGTCGATAATCCGGGCCGACCGGTCCTTGACCGTCGGATCATTGATTTCCATGTTCAGACGTTCATCGGGATAAAGCGGCGTCAGGTTGTCAAATGCAACCTTGTGACGCGCCTTTTCAGGGTCTTCAAAGTTGATCCGCTCGACCGATGTCAGCGCGAAATAGCGTTCATTATCATTGGGGTCCTTCATGACACCTTCGACGGTGTCACCGGTACGCAAAGAATACTGCCGGATCATGTCAGGCGAGACATAAATATCATCCGGCCCCGGCAGGTAATTCGCCGAAGGCGACCGCAGAAACCCAAAACCGTCCTGCAACACTTCCAGCACGCCGTCACCACCGATGACCCATTCGTCATCGGCACGTTCTTTCAGGATCGCGAACATCATGTCGCCCTTGCGCATCGTGGATGCGTTTTCGATCTCCAGCTCTTCAGCCATCGACAAAAGGTCCTTGGGGCTTTGCGCCTTCAGGTCGGCAAGGTTCAAACGGTCTTGTTGCATGGCAAAATCCAGTTCTGGCACGGCAGCCAGCGATATATGGTCAGATAGGGAGATCAGTGCTCCGGACGGAACACATGCGTCTGATAAGCAAGCGCGCTGCCAGAGTCAACGGATCCTTAGAATGGGCGCACAATCACCGCGATGACGATGATGACCATCAAGACTGTCGGCACCTCGTTGAACAAACGATAGGTCCGGCCCGTCCGCGTATTCTGCCCTGCTGCGAACTCTTTCCGGCGTTTGGCCATCCAGCCATGCGCAGCCGTCATCCCCAACACTGCCGCGATCTTGATCCAGGACCAGGCTGCACCCCAATCAAACACCCCCATAGACAGCAGGACAAGCCCCGCCAGCCATGCCACGATCATCGAAGGGTTCATGATCAGCCGAAGCAGCTTTTCTTCCATCACGCGGAACGTCTGGTCCAGTTCGGACCCGACCGTCGCCCGTTCGGCATGGTACACATAAAGACGCGGCAGATAGAACAACCCCGCCATCCACGCGAGAACCGCCATGATGTGCAACGCTTTGATCCAGGGGTACAGGCTGAACACTAGATCGGGCATGGTTAATCTCGCTTCGGTTAGGTCAGGCTTCTTTAATAAATATATATAGAAAGAAAAGATGATGTTGATTTTAGAGTCACGTTTCCCTGTGGATCATTTTCTATCCGCAGACTTATCAACAGGTAGACTGAAGGCTGTGAAAGCTCTAGGAGAAACCAAACAAAAAAAATTATCGTTTAGAAACATATGTCTAACTACATAAATTTTTTCGTCTCTTCCTGATCTTCGCAGCTTGACAGCTTGGCCCGTTACGATTCTTCCACAGTCATGTTTTATCCTTTCCCACCGTGGAAAAAGCAGGACTTCGCTGCCAACAAGGCTAGGTTTTTGCACAGGCGGACAGTAACACCAGTTTCGGGCTATTTTTCGTGGCGAATTGCCACGGGTTTTTCCAGTAGGTTATCCACATGCAAGAAAAAATCATCCTCGCATCAGGTTCTGACATCCGCGCGCAGCTACTGCGCAACGCGGGCGTAAGCTTTGACGTGCAAGTCGCGCGGATTGACGAAGACGCTGTGCGCGCGTCGCTGCAAGCCGAGAATGCTTCGCCCCGCGATATTGCAGATACTCTGGCCGAACTGAAAGCACAGCGCGTCGCAGCCAAACATCCCGATGCGCTGGTGATCGGATGTGACCAGATCCTGGCCTTGGATCAGCAGATCTTTGTAAACCCTCAAACGCCTGCCGATGCCGTGACGCAGTTGCAAGCATTGCGTGGCAAAAAACATCAGCTTTTGTCTGCTGCAGTCATCTATGGTGAAGGTAAACCGCTTTGGCGGCATGTCGGCGTCGTACGCCTGCACATGCGTGACGCATCTGACGCTTACCTGACATCTTATGTCGATAGAAACTGGGACAGTATTCGTCACGCGGTCGGTGCCTATAAGCTGGAAGAAGAAGGCGTGCGACTTTTTACACGCATCGAAGGAGATTATTTCAATGTTCTGGGCCTGCCGTTGCTTGAACTCTTGTCATATCTAACGCTTCGCGGAACATTGGAGACATGACAAATTTTCCCCGCGCCGGTGTGATCGGCAACCCGATCAGCCATTCACTTTCGCCTAAATTGCACGGCCATTGGCTGCGGCGTTACGGCATTGCTGGAAGTTATGAAGCCATCCAAGTGAAAGAGGATGCCTTGCAAGACACGCTCCGGTCTTTGCCGGAACAGGGGTTTGTCGGCTTGAACGTGACGTTGCCGCACAAGGTCGCTGTTATGCAACTGGCCGATCAGTTGACTGACCGTGCCACGCTGATTGGTGCTGCAAATACACTGACGTTCAAGGATGATGGCCGGATTTTTGCAGATAATACAGATGGTTATGGATTTCTGGAAAACCTGCGACAGGGTGCCCCGGGTTGGGACGCAAAGGCAGGGCCAGCGCTGGTATTCGGCGCGGGCGGCGCAGCCCGCGCGATTATCGTGTCCTTGATCGAAGCTGGCGTGCCCGAAATTATCCTGACCAACCGCACCCGCCCCAAGGCCGAAGCATTGCGCGCAGATTTTGGCGCACGCATCCGCATTGTCGATTGGGTGCAGTCCGGAACAATGCTGTCTGACGCCGCGACCGTCGTGAATACAACGTCGCTTGGCATGCGGGGCGGTCAGGAATTCCGCGTGTCACTGGATGGCTTGCGGTCCTCTGCCGTGGTTACTGACATCGTCTACAATCCACTGCGGACTAAATTTCTTGATGCCGCCGCTGAGAAAGGCTGCACCACCGTCGATGGTCTGGGCATGTTGCTGCATCAGGGCGTGCCGGGGTTCGAGCGTTGGTTCGGCAAAAGGCCAGAGGTTGATGACGACCTGCGCCGCGCCGTTTTGGCATGACCCATTATCTGGGCCTGACCGGATCAATCGGTATGGGCAAATCAACGACTGCCCAAATGTTCCGAGATGCCGGTGTGCCCGTCTGGGATGCAGACGCAACCGTTCACCGACTTTACGCCAAAGACGGTGCCGCTGTCAGTCTGATTGCAGAAATTTTCCCTGATGCGATTATTGACGGCGCTGTTTCGCGCGACAAACTGAAAGACATTATTGCCGCTAATACGACCGCTTTGGCCAAGATAGAACACATCGTACATCCGCTTGTTACTGCCGATCGCCAGAATTTCATTGCCAGCCAGACTGCACCTTTGTTGGTCTTCGATATACCGCTGTTGTTTGAAACAGGCGCTGACGCGTGGCTGTCATCCGTGCTTGTCGTGACTGCGCCCGCCGATGTGCAAAAATCCCGTGTCCTCGCCCGCCCCGCCATGACCGAGGCACAGTTTGACCAGATCCTGCGCCGCCAGATGCCTGACGCAGATAAACGTGCCCGTGCAGATCACATCATCGAAACCCTGACGCTGGACGACACCCGCGCTACCGTGCAAGAACTGATCCTCAAACTAGCAGGGTGACACATGCGTGAAATTGTTCTGGATACCGAAACCACCGGCTTTGAACCCGGCGAAGGCGACCGGATCGTCGAAATCGGCGCGGTCGAGCTGATCCGCCATGTGCCGACTGGCCGGACCTATCACCAATATATCAACCCCCAACGCAGCATGCCGGCCGAAGCGTTTGCCGTTCATGGCCTTGGCGATGATTTCTTGGCCGATAAGCCCCTGTTCAAAGACATCGCTGACGATTTTCTGGCCTTTATCGGTGACGCCAAGCTAGTGATCCACAACGCTGCCTTTGACATGAAGTTTCTGAACGCAGAACTGGGGTGGGTTCAAAAACCCATATTACCGATGGACCGCGCGCTTGATACGCTCGCCATCGCGCGGCGCAAGTTTCCGGGATCGCCCGCATCGCTTGATGCGCTTTGTCGCCGTTTTGGGATCGACAATGCGTCACGTACCTTGCACGGCGCGCTGCTGGACAGTGAAATTCTGGCAGAGGTGTATCTGGAACTGATTGGCGGTCGTCAGCCTGATTTCGCGCTGGCTGCTGGCAGCAACACGCAAACCAAGGCGGGAACGGATCAAGCACGCGTTGGCCCGCGCCCGACCCCCCTGCCGCCGCGCATCACGCCAGAAGAAAGCGCCGCCCACGCAGCATTTGTAGATGCATTGGGCGACGCGGCCGTCTGGAAAAAGCTTAGTTGACTGGCGTTTTCGCTTTTTCAGCCTCGGCACGGCGGGCCAGTTCAGTCCGGTAAAGCGCCAGAAAGTCGATTGTTTCAAGGTTCAGCGCAGGGAAACCACCGTCGCGTGTTACATCGCTGACGATGCGGCGCAGGAACGGGAAGGTGATGCGCGGGCATTCGATCAGCAGATAGGGGTGCATCTGTTCTTCGGGTACGTTTTCGACATGGAAAACACCGGCATATTCAATTTCCAGCACGAACAAAGGTTCGCCTGCCGCCTTGGTCTTGCTGGTGATGTTCAGCTTTGTAATCACCTCGAACTGGTGGTCGGCTGTGCGTTTACGTGCATCAAGGTTCACCTGCACCTGAATTTCAGGCTGCGCATCGCCTTTAACACCCTTTTGCGCAAGGATATTTTCGAACGACATGTCGCGGATGTACTGCGCCAGAACACGGCTGGTGACCGGCTGTTGTTGTGGTGGGGCGGCTGCGGCTGGGGCGGCGTTGTCTGGTGTATCAGTCATGAAAACCTGCTTTGGTTGCAATTGGGTTGCCTGTTCCTAGCAGTCCGTGCCCGCAGGCTCAATGCCGGGTCCATTTGGAAGGGGCATGTGTGGGGCGTTTATCGGGTGTAATTTCTTCAAATTCGCCATCTATGACCGTATCAGCGGGGCGGCGCGGTTCTGCGTGATGTGGCCCAGCTTCGAAACGGGCGATTTTTACGCGAGCCTTTATCCAGTGAAACGCTGCCGTGCGCACGGCAGGAACCAGCAAGGACAGCCCGACGACATCGGTAAAAAAACCCGGCGTCAGCAAAAGCGCGCCTGCAAACAGGATCATCGCACCGTTTGCCAGCGGTTCGGACGGGTCTTTCATATCCGAGAAGGACTGCTGCAATTTGCCAAGTTCGCGCAGACCCTGTTGGCGCACCAGATAGGAACCGGCCAACGCTGTCGCCAAAACGATCAGCAGTGTCCACCAGATACCGATAAATCCGCCGACCTGAATGAACAGGGCGATTTCGATCATCGGAACCGCAACGAATGCAAACAGGAGCCACATGACGCTCGCCTTTCATAACTTGTTGTGGGCAAGGTGGACTTGACCCGACCCGTGACCTACATAGGAAGGGAACGGGCATGTTTCCATGCCTTGATGTGACACGAGGTCCTGATGAATTCTCCGATTATCCAGCTTTTGGTGCTTGCGGGCATCGCTGTGTTTCTGATCCTGCGTTTGCGCGGTGTGCTTGGCACGCGCGAAGGTTTTGAAAAACCCGCCGTGACGCGGGATGAAACCACCAGCCGGCGCAAGCCGGATTTCGATGTCATCGAAGGCGGGCCTGATCTGGATATCACCGATCACGTCGCAGAAGATTCCGCTGCGGCCAAGGCGCTGGCGTCGATGAAACGCGTTGATCCCAGTTTTAACGTCGGCGATTTTCTTGGCGGTGCGCGCGGCGCCTATGAAATGATCCTGATGGCCTTTGAAAACAGTGAACTGGACAGCATTGTGCCGTTCATCTCGCATGATGTGTACGAAGCGTTTGCAAGCGTCGTGGATGACCGGGAACGTCAGGGCCTGACCGTCACGGCAAACTTTATCGGGATCAGCGACATGACGCTGGCCCATGCCGAATTTGACGAAAACACCAAAGAAGGCGAAGTGACCGTTCGTTTCAAAAGCGAGATGACGTCAGTCGTGCGTAACGCCGAAGGTGAAATCGTCGAAGGTAGCGAGAAAGAGATCAAGCGCCTCAAGGACACATGGACCTTTGCGCGCAAAATGGATGGTGACGATCCGAACTGGAAACTTGTTGCCACCGGCGAATGATCCCTGATCGGCCTTGAGGCAGCACAATGGCCGAAGCAAGATATGAAATACTACCCTTTGAAGCGTTAAAGGGATGGGCGGCCGATAATCATCGGGCCGCCCTTGATGTTTTCTGCAAAACAACCGACCGGATAACTGACCCCTATTGGCAGGCCGTCTGCCACCTTGCCCCGACCAGCACCGATCCGCGCGGTTTCTTCGAGATGTATTTTACGCCGGTCCTTATCACCGACGGCGCGCCAATGCTGTTCACCGGTTATTTTGAACCTGAATTGTCAGGGTCGCGCGTGGCTGATGCGAAGCACCAGCATCCGCTTTATGCGCTACCCTCTGCGCTGCCGCACGGCACCACACGCCGCCAGATTGAACAAAGCCGGATGCTGGCAGGGCAAGAGATTGTCTGGCTTGCCGATCCCGTCGATGCCTTTTTCCTGCATGTACAGGGGTCGGGCCGTGTGCGGTTGCCTGACGGGTCTGTTTTGCGTCTGGGTTTCGCAGGCAAGAACGGGTTGCCCTATATCTCTGTCGGAAAAGAACTGGTTGCCCGCGGTATCGCATTGGCGGATCAGGTGTCGGCTGCGTTCATTCAGAATTGGGTCAGGCAAAACCCCGAACAAGGGCGCGAACTGCTTTGGTGCAACGAAAGCTTTGTTTTCTTTCGCGAACTGACCAACCTGTCTGCTGATGACGGGCCTTTGGGTGCGATGAAAAGGTCTGTGACTGCAGGCCGGACAATCGCTGTTGATCCGGCATTAGTGCCGCTTGGTGCGCCTGTCTGGATCGAAAAGCAGGGCAATGATCCGATCAACCGTCTGATGGTGGCACAGGACACCGGATCAGCGATCAAAGGTGCGCAGCGGGCGGATATATTCTTTGGCACCGGCCCCGATGCAGGCGATCAGGCTGGCCGCGTCAAGGATGCGGGGCAAATGATTACGTTATTGCCCACAACAATTGCGCAGCGTTTGGCGGGGCAGGTCTGATGCGCCGCCCCCGCCATTTGTCACCGGAAGAACGCGCGCTTTGGGACCGCGTTAAGGGCACGACCACACCGATGGACCCCGAAACGCGCCCTGACCCGACACCGCTGCCACCAGTGCGAAAAAAGCCCGTCGCGCCGCGCGACCCACTGCCTGACTTTCAGGTTGGTCAAAGGGCGAATGCCCACCGTCCCAACGATCTGTTACCGGGGATCACCCATCGCCTGGCCAATGCGCCTGTGCATATGGACAGCAAATCATTCGGCAAGATGAAGCGCGGCAAACTTATCCCCGAAGGCCGGATCGACCTGCACGGTATGACCATGGCTGAGGCGCATCCGGAACTGTTGTCCTTTATCCTTGGATCGCAAGCGATGGGCCGCCGTCTTGTTCTGGTGATTACTGGCAAGGGCAAAGACCGCGACGACGGTGGCCCTATCCCCACCCGCAACGGCATTTTACGCCATCAGGTGCCGCAGTGGTTGGCGCTGCCGCCTTTGGCGCAGGCCGTTTTGCAAGTGACACCCGCACACCTAAAGCACGGCGGGCACGGAGCGTATTACGTTTACCTAAGGCGTCGTCGGTAAGGTCGCATAGGCGCGGCGTGCGGGGACGACCATCACCAATGCGGCAAAGGCGAACAGGGCAGCATAGCCCAGTTGCTGCACCTCGAACCCGATACCGATGTCGATCAACCATCCGCTGAACCCCGGCCCGATAGCGGACCCTAGCACCATCAACGCGGTTGCCACTGATTTGATCGAACCGATATGGCGGGTGCCGTAAAGC
>PUNR01000056.1 GCA_003551805.1 Loktanella sp. | reverse complement strand
GTCGCTGTGGGCGGGGGATCGCAGCTCTCTTCTCGGGGACAAACGTGCGCGCCAGCGCGGCGATATCATGACCGTCGTTATCGAAATTGACGACAGCGCGACCATGACCAATTCCAGCAACAGGGCGCGATCAGCATCCCAACGCGCCGGTGCGCCACAGCTGCTAGGCATACCCCAACGCGTTGCGCCCCGCCTGCCAGAGGGCGCGTCGGTCGCAAACTTGGTCGATCTTAATTCACAAAGCAACGCAACGGGCAACGGCACTGTCCGGCGCCGTGAACAACTGACCCTGCGGGTTGCTGTCACCGTGACAGATGTTTTGCCAAACGGCGTCCTGTCGATTCTTGGTCAGCAAGAAGTGCGCGTGAATTACGAACTACGAGAATTGATTGTCACAGGCTTCGTCCGCCCCGAAGACATCACGCGGCAAAATGAGATCACGTATGACAAAATCGCATCGGCCCGCATCTCCTATGGTGGGCGCGGTCAAATCACCGATATGCAGCAACCCCGATTTGGCCAGCAGGCGCTTGAACGCTTGTTGCCATTCTAGAGGCCAATCATGAAACCTTTCATTCTTCCTGTCGTACTCGCGCTGTTTGGTGCCGGTGCCGGTGCCGGTGCAGGCATTTTCTTCAAGTCCACGACAGAGGTGTCGGAAGAGCTAATCACAAATCCCTGCGGCGACGCCCCGGAAACCGCAGCAACTACGCCCGTAGAAGAGCTTGAACCCGGTGCGCCACGTGACTTTGCACGCCTGAACAACCAGTTCATCATCCCGGTCGTCGAAGACGGGCGGGTGACATCGCTCGTCGTGATGTCTTTGCAACTTGAGGTGCGGCCAGGCCGTACCGAAAGTGTATTCACCGTCGAACCCAAACTACGCGACGGTTTTTTACAAGATATGTTTAACCACGCGAATATCGGCGGGTTTTCGGGAAACTTTACCACCGGATCGAACATGCGCAGGCTACGCAATGAACTATTGCAGACCGCCCGCAGGATCATCGGCGACGACGTGACTGATGTGTTGATCACCGATATCGTGCGTCAGGACGCATAATCTGTGTTGCGTTTGCGGCGTATTTGCTGATCTTTCATGACGACATCGATCAGCGCGGCAGCCACCTGATCACGACCGAAACACAGACGCATCCGCTGCGTGCAACTCTCGGTAAGCGCCAAGACTTGCGCCAGCTCTGCATTTACCGCTGCGCGTCTTTGATCCACCCAATGCTGCCAACGAAAATCTGCCCCCGCAATGAAAGCAGCATTATCAGGTCCGGTTAAGGTGGCCGCATGCCGTGATTTTTCTCTGGTCAAAGCGGCCAGATTTTCCCGCAAGCCAATCTCGCGCGCTTTCAACTCCTGCATCTGTGACTGCATCTGTCGGAGTGCCAGATCAGTCAAAGTCCGTAGCTCTGAAGCCTTTTTGTATTTCGCTGTCATGATGGTCGGGCCTTGCGGCGCATTGCTTCTGCAAACCTGATCGCAGCAGCAACAGCCTTGTAATGATCCGGTGCAATCTGGTGGCCGATCGCAACTGTCGCATGTAGTGCCCGCGCGGTGGGAGGATCAGAATGGATCGGAACATCGTGATCACGCGCCAGCTCGCGAATGCGCGCAGCAATTTCATCAACACCTTTCGCAACACAAACAGGCGCAGACCCTGCTTGCCGATCCCATTGAAGCGCGACTGCATAATGTGTCGGGTTAACCACAACAACATCGGCGCGCGGAACATCTGCCAGCATTTTGTTCATCGCGATTTCTTGCGCGCGCATCCGACGTTGCTGTTTCATCATGGGATCACCTTCGGATTGCTTTTGTTCATCCATGACTTCCTTCCGGCTCATGCGGTTCTTGCGCAAATGCTCAGCGGATTGCCAAAGGTAATCAACGGTACCAATGATGACGGCCACAACGAAAACGATTCCGAACAGCATGATGAGCATTCGCCCCAGCACAGCCATTGCGACAGCGGGTGGAAGGTGAACTGTTCCGATGATGACGTCTATCTGTGCCGTAAGGTAAATCCCGAGCACAAAACAATAGATCAAAAGTTTTGTTGTACTTTTAAAGAATTCGAACAACCCCTGTCGCCCGAACTTGTTTTTAAATCCCGAAATTGGCGATATTCTTGATAACTTAGGTGCCAACTTGGATGGCGCAAAAACAAGCGCGCGCTGCGCAACAATGGCGAGTATGGCACATAGTGCCGGCACTGCGAAAAATGGGAGTACTGCAAAAAACGCCGCCCACATCGCCCCGCCTGTCAGTACCCAGCCAGCGCCACCAAAGATCACCTGCGACAACTCTGCAGACTGATCCAGCAAGATAAAAATTGCCTGTCCCAAAATCCCAATGGCGATGTAACCAAAAGAAAGCGTGAGGAAGAAGAACCCTCCATAAGCGGCGGAGGTCGTCAGATCGACCGATTTGGCGAATTCGCCTTTCGCGCGCGCGTCGTCCAGTTTTTTCTGTGTCGCCTCGAACGACTTATCCGCGCTGTCATTATCACTGGTCATGGCCGGGTTCCAAAGGGGTCAGCCATGAAGCCGGAGAAAGCGATTACCCAGATGCCCAAAATCAGTGGGCCAGCCAGAAACAACATGAGTAGACCACCGGCCGTCAACGCTGGCGCCCCGACGAAAGACACCATCAGCTGCGGCATCGCGCGGTTAATGACACCCAGGATAATGTTGTAGATCAATGAAGCGATCAGGAACGGTGCGGCAAGTGACATGCCTAACGCAAAAGTGCGTGTCACTTCTGGCACACCGACCTGCGCGACCAGACCGCGATCCAAAACGGATGCAAAACCCACAAGTGTATAGCTATGGATGATGTAGGCTGCTGCCTGTACGTGCAAGCCGGACAATGCCGCCAACGCCGTACCCGCCACGACAAGCATGTGCCCAATGGCTGGCTGCGGATCAACGCCCGCAGACCCACCAAAGATTTGCGACAGCGATGTCGCTTGCGCCGCAATAGCACCGGCAATCTGCAACGCATGGATGAAGAAACGTAGAAAAAGGCCAAAAAACAAACCGGTAACGGCTTCTGGGCCGACCAGCAGAACTGTTGCAATCACGGTGGCTGGCGGTGCCCCAATCGTGGCGCCGACAGCAGGTGCCACAACCATGGTAAACATTATTGCAAGGATCAAGCGGACACGCATGGGTACAGCCTGATCACCAAACGCCGGCAGAACAGCCATGATCCCGCTGACACGGACAAATACAGCAAAACCAGTCCACAACAACTCTTGTGATAGATGAAGAAGGGGAAGCAGGTCCTCAATCATGCAGAAACCAACCCCACGAGCGCCGGGCGCGCATCAATTCCAATCTCTTCGAATGATAGAACAGGATTCATTATGCCTTTTGCCGCCAATACCGTGCGTAGAAACCGGCGTCGGCGCATTGTCGTCACCACCGCGGCATAAGCGCCTGCACTGGCCGCCTGCCCGAGCTTTTCGGAAATACCATCTGCTAGTTCATTGAAACGATCAGGCGGCAAAGCGACGTCACCTGAAGATCGTTCTGATCTAATTTCATAGCTTGTGAAGGTATCTTCCCATTCAGGGGCAAGCTGGATCAAAGGAATGGTTCCGTCTGGGCGGCGCAGCGCTGCTACCAACTGGAACCCAAGCCGCTGGCGCACATGCTCGGTGATGCCATCGACCGTTCCGTATAGTTGTCGCGCCTCAGCAGTCGCCTCAATTATCAGGGAAAGGTTGCGGATAGATACACGCTCTTCAAGCAGGAGCCGGAGAACAGACAACAAAACGTCAGGCGGCACCTTGTCCGGCATCAGTTCATCCAGCATTTTGCGGTTAGCCTCACCGCGCGAACGATCGGTTAAGTTTACCATTTCATCAAGCCGGCGCCGAAGGGCTTTAAACGTCAAAAGCCTTGAGAAATTCCGCTTCACAACTTCCAGCAAGTGCGTGGCCAACACTTCTGCGGGCTGAACTGTCGTTAAGCCGTAAAGGGTGGCAGCTTCGGACTGGTTGACATCAATCCATCGGGCAGGAGCACCATAGACCGGTTCCTTTACCGATGTACCCGTCAGATTTGGCGGCGGCGTGTCACTGAGCAAAGCCAGAACCTGACCAGGCATCAACTGGTCACGAACCTGTTCGACACCTTGAATGTTGATCACATAAAATCCAGACGGTAGTGCGGCGTTATCGGTCAACCTTATCTCAGGTAAAAGCACACCAAAGCTTGTTGCGACGTGATTGCGCATATTAGCAATTCTTGCGTCAAGACCCGTCCCAGGATCAAGAACCATGTCCACAAGGTCAGGCGCAAATTCGACGTGAATATCATCTAGGTCCAGCATGTCGCCGACAGAGTCCGGTATCGAACCCTGATCACTCGCCTTTTCTGCGACGGGATCGGTTACGGGCTGTCGTGCTGTTCTACGCGCTACCATGAATGCCGCTGAACCCAGAACTGCCCCCCCAATAATGAAGGGTACAAAAGGCAAGCCGGGCACTAATGCAAAAAGAACCATCAAAACAGCCACTGTCGCCAAAGCTGCGGGATGTCGGCCCAATTGGGCAACAAGCGCGAGATCAGTCGCACCAGTTGCCCCCCCTCGTGCCAGCAACAAAGCCGAGGCAATCGAAATTACTACTGCCGGTACCTGCGATACCAGGCCGTCACCAACTGTCAAAATCGCATAGGTTTCGAATGCCCGCCCTAGCGGCATGCCATGCATCGTGACCCCAATGATCAGCCCCATCACAAGATTTAGCGCAGTGATCAAAAGGCCGGCGATTGCATCGCCCTTCACGAACTTTGATGCACCATCCAACGATCCGAAAAATGTAGTTTCGGCCTGCTCACGCTCGCGCCGTTCTTTTGCTTCGCTGTGATCGATCGCACCTGCCGACATGTCGCTGTCTATCGCCAACTGCTTGCCGGGCATTGCATCAAGTGCGAAACGTGCCCCCACCTCGGCCATCCGAGTGGCGCCCTTGTTGATGACGACAAAATTCACGATCAACAACACACAGAACACGACTAGGCCCAGTAAGACATTCCCGCCCATCACGAATGTTGCAAAGCCTTCGATCACTTCCCCAGCTGCACTGGTTCCAGTGTGGCCTTCCCCGATAATCAGTTTCGTTGACGAAACATTCAACGATAAGCGCAACATTAGTGACGCCAACAGCACGGTCGGAAAAGCCGAAAAATCAAGTGGGCGATTAATGAATAGCGTGACCGTGAACATCAGAATTGCGAGGGCAAAAGATGCTGCCAAACCAATGTCCAACACCCAGGCAGGCATGGGCAGGATCATCATGACAATGATCGCCATCAGCGCCAAAGCCAGCAATATTGTGGGCTGAAAGAAATCCCGTGGGGATAGTCCAGGCATCTTTTGTCCTTACGCAAGTCACGTTGTCAGAGTGCTGTACCGTTCCCAAAAGTCAGGTACCCAAGGGTGCACACCCCCACGATGGATCACACCAAAAAGTTGAGATTGCGTAAGCACGCCACATCAATCGTCGGCTGGTAGATCAAATCGGTCAAGAAGATCGTCCAGCAGAACCCGCGACCCCGCTGCAGCATCAAGAAGGGCGCGGCCACTCGCCAATGGCGCGTTGGCATCAAAGCCGACTGCGTCGCGATTTAAGACCACGGCAGCAACATCCCGCAGCATTGGATCATCGACATCCAACAGGCTGGACCATTGCCCGTTACGCCAACCAGCTTGTGCATCTGTGGTTTCAGATGTTTGCCCAGTTGCAGTCATGTTTCCGGCTCGTAGATCGCGTGCGGCTTGAATAAGGTCTGCTGATCTCGCAGTTTGATCGTCACTCAGCAGCCTGATGACAGCATCCGCATCGCGCATGAAAAGTAGGGCTGTTGCCTGCAGATAGCGCCTTTCGTCGTCAGCGCCTGAAGTGCTGCCCAACCGTTGTAAGGCCAGCTCTGGAAAGCCCAGCGCAATTAATCTTTCAGCGGTCTTGTTCTGAACATCAGCAGCATCACCCTGTTGGATCGGGTCCACTGCATAAGTCAAAAACTCTTCGTCTGGCATCCGTTCTGCCGCAGCCATCCCATAATCACGCCGTAGCGCAGCAAGCTGATCTGGAGCAAACCGATCTCCTTCAGCCATAATAATTTCCGCTGCTTTGTCGAATGCACCCGCCACCAGATGCGCATGGACCTGCGCCACAGCAAGCGCTACCGCATCCGGTGTCCGCGCCTGTTCAAAGCGCAGGGCATCAGCAGTGATCATCTCATTATCCGCCACTGGGCGGTTATGGCGGATCGATTCCGTCAATAAACGTGTCACAGCTTGGGGAGTGACGCGCACATTATCTTCTACAAGACTAGCCAGCACGTTCAATCCCGCCGTGTCGTCCCCGCTTTGCTCTTCCAGCATTGCGACGGCTAGGCGGGTTTCCACAGCATCGGGGTTGAAGGTGCGCGCTGCGGCCAACACTTGAAACGCCGCATCTTCATTTCCATTGGCAACAAAACGTTCAGCCAGCCGCGGACCCAATTGGGACTGCAGCGGGGCCGATATTTCCTTGAAGGCCGCAAGAACGACAGATGGGTCGGCATGCCTGCCCGAACGGTCATCCGCCACAGACAGGAATGCCCAAAGTGCAATTCTCGACGGACAGGTTAATTGCCGCTGAGCATCAGGGAAACTGACGGGATCGTCGTCAACAATCTGCGCGAGTGTGCGCAAGTGGGCACGTTCATTTGACGTCACGCCGTCAAGTGCGAGTGTCTGTATAGCTTCGCGACCGAAACCGAAATAAAGGTAAAGCTGCGCCAGCTTTTCAGCAGCCTGCGGATCGACGCGATCGAATTCATGCATGATTGACGACCGCAAGTCCCCAATCTGATGTGTAAAGGGGCGATCATCGGACCAGCTGGCCACATCCAGAAACGCATCGGCAACACATGGTTTCCCGTCTGCTGTCATAGGCAGTTGGTCGTCTGCACGAGACGCTACGGAATCAATTCCAGTACTGACTGTCAAACCCGGCCATGAAGTCAAAGGGATATCATCAAGAATAGGTCTTGTTGTTTCGGCCGGCGTCAAGTCTGGCTCAAGTAAGCCAGACGACATGCCGCGCCCGAGGCCGCCAACCACCAACGTTTCAAGAGCAATAAGTTCATCTTGAACCGGTCGGGGTAGTGGCGGCGCGGCATCCCGTCCAAGAAACATAAAACTATCGTCGAAGACTGCACGCGGGATCCGCGGTAGGATGACAGGGAACAATGCGGATGTTTTGCCGCCACCTGTCACTGACCATGGCGGAATCGCGCTTTGATCGCCAAAAATCAACTGCTCGTACACTGAGTCCGCATCAGGCACCCCGTTTGAAATATCAATGACAAGATACGCCCTGTCAAAGACCTCAATATCCGCACGACATTCACACGCCAGTTCCAGCATAAGATCACCGGTGGCTGTATTCTGCGAAACAGCACTAATCCGGGTACGGGGGATCCGATTAAAGAAACTCCGCAAATCGTACCCATCCGCCACCGCCAGGCGCAGTGCATAGCCGTTTTCAGTACGCCCGAATTGCCACCCCGCCCCGGCAGGTAATGGCACCACGACACGCGTAAAGCGGTCGTGTTCGCCCGTTTGCACGCGCAAGGGCTGGGCATAGGCCATGAACGGGAAAATAGTCAGGAACACCAGCGCAATCAGAGGCTTCATGCTGCGTCCTGCTTAGTAGCCTTAATCGCGTCTTCCATGGCGCTGAAGCTGGGTCTGTGATGGCTCGGCATGTTTTGACGGCCGACTTCTATACAGATGTTGGGCGCATGGGCGTGCAAGTTTGCAACAAGGACTTCGCGGATCAATTGGTGGAAATGGGCATCTTCTTCGACAACGGCTTTGACCTTGTTGGAAAACGGGCCGACGAAACCATAGGCGAGGTAGACCCCGAGAAATGTGCCAACCAAGGCACCGCCAATCAGTTTGCCCAGCACTTCAGGTGGCTGGTCGATCGATGCCATCGTCTTGATGACCCCCAGAACTGCCGCAACAATACCCAAAGCTGGCAAGCCATCTGCAACTGTTTGCAGCGCATGTGACGAATGCAGCTTGTGGTGCAAAGTCGCCTCGATCCGCTTTTCAAGTACTTCTTCGACCTGATGGGGATCATCGTAATTCATTGATGCTGACCGCAGGGTGTCACAGATCAGGGCAACCGCCTCTCCGTCGCTGAGAATACGCGGGTACTTGCTGAAAATACTGGATGCATCAGGGGCCTCTATGTGGCCTTCGAGTGCGACGGGATTCGTGCGGGCAACGCGTATCAGTTCAAACAGCAGGCACAGAAGGTCGCGGTAATCGTCCTGTTTCCATTTCGGCCCCTTAAAGACTTTCGCCATATCCTTAATGGTTGTTTTGATAGTGTGATTGTCGTTGCCGATGGCAAATGCACCAACGGCTGCACCCAAGATCATCAACATCTCGAATGGCAGTGCCTTAAGGATGATTCCCATCTTGCCACCAGCCAGCAGATAGCCGCCGAACACAGTGGTAAAGACAACAACAATGCCAATAAGACCAATCATGTAGCGCTGTCCTTCATAAAAATCTTCTTGTTCGGTGACACTAACGCCAAAGCGTTAAGGTTTACTGACCGGCTATCGGGTTGGTGCGTTTGCGTTGCGTCCGGCCAAAACAACACTGAAAGAATAGGCCGTTTCTGGTGGAAGCTCGGCCATGATTGCCGCGGCAGCTCCGGGATTCATCAAACCTAGGAACCCCGCCGCAAAGGGCGGTGGCATTTGCTGAAATAATGCCGCTGCTTCTTTGGGTTTCATGCTCTCATAAACCGCGCGCAACAAATCAAGGTCGTTGGATGATGCGGTTTCCGCCATTGCGATTGTTGCAGTCAGTGATTCTTCGGCAAGGCGCATCGCTTCCAGCTTTTCCGTTACCTCGACCTCTGCGACGCGGAGCGCTTGTAGCCTGTCGCGCAACTGGCCCTCGCGTTCGGTCAGCCGTGCCTCGCGCACACGGAAAGCTTCAAGTAGCTCTGCGGTGGGCGTGTCATGCGCTGGCGCTGTGACACTGGGGGCTGGCGTGTCAATTTCGTCAGCAAGGGCTGCGCCAACCTGCGATCCAGTCCGTAAGACCGCTGATAAAACAAACAACGCAGCGATGATGTGCAATGTGCCACGACTGCGCCTGAGGCTCACTGATCCAGTCATTGGACACCTTTTGGCGCACTTGAACTGCGGGCAAAGACTGGCGCTGCGAAGGGTTCCGATGGGCCGGTATCGGGAAGGTCGTGCATTGATGCGACAAGCAATTCAAGTCGCTGTGCTGCAGTCTCCGCGCGCTTGCTGACATCTGCCAGCTTATCCACCGACCCTTGTGCCGTAGTCTGGGCGCGCAAAAGCGTCTGCGTAAGATCGTCAACCTGCGCCGACAATACTGCGACTGCACCGCCAACACCCTGTTCAAGGTCCGTGAAGCGGCGCAACCGCTTTGACAGAACATAGCAGTAAAATCCGGCACCCAGAGCGCCGGCCACTAGCAGAATATCTGCAATCAAAGTCATCGTTTATCCCTCAACTCAGTACAAATTCCATGATCAACAGGTCGTTGATGCGCCCGTCGCCCGCGACAACTTGTAACCGACGCAGCATTTGGCTGCGCATACGGGCCAATGATGCAGGGTTTTCCAGTTCGGACAGTTCGACCGCGCGCAGATATCCGTTCAGAACA
Source organism: Loktanella sp. (assembly GCA_003551805.1). Lineage (GTDB taxonomy): Bacteria > Pseudomonadota > Alphaproteobacteria > Rhodobacterales > Rhodobacteraceae > Yoonia. The sequence continues at coordinate 780 of PUNR01000056.1, read as the reverse complement.
TCAACGATTCGCGGTTTGATCGCCTCAACCTCGGCCATGTGCGCCAATGGCACCTCGAGCTGGGCCGAAAAGCGCAGGTGGTCGCGCCCGTTACTGGCCGGCAACGAAATGACAAGCGGATCCAATGCAACAAATCCAACCGTCAGCGGCCCTGCCGGTTTGGTCTGATTCGCTGTTTTTTCCGTGGCACCTGCCCCGGACGACCCGGTTGACTGGACAGCAAAGAAACCGCCGCCGCCTGCCAGAACAGCAAGAATAAGGCCCATAAGCAAAGGCTTTTTACTGCCTTTTTTCGCTGTTTCTGGCGGGGCGTCGGTCGGTGATGTCATGTGTCATCCTCTGGCTTGATGAAATTTCTTATAGGACGACAAGCCCTAACCGATTGTTAAGGCTCGTCTGTCAAAAGGGGGGCACCGGCAAAAATGCCCTAGGTGTTGGAGAACCACTTTGCGAAGCTTGAGTTCGATCTGGACGGCCCTCGATAATCAGAAACGTCTTGTCGTCATCCTCACGACGGTCGCTGTTTTTGTTGCCGTATTGATGTTGGCGCGTGGTGCCGGCAGCAAGGATATGGGCCTGCTGTTTGGCGGATTGGAGGCGCGGGCCGCTTGTGATGTCATTAACGCGCTTGACCAAAGAGGCGTGATTTATGAGGTGCGCGGGTCAGGCATTTATGTGCCCACGGCGCTGCGTGATACGTTGCGTATGTCACTGGCGGGCGAAGGTATGCCTGCGACGGGCAGCCAAGGCTATGAACTACTAGATCAATTGTCGGGTTTC
>PUNR01000131.1 GCA_003551805.1 Loktanella sp. | reverse complement strand
GGTCAAAACGTGCGTCTGGCCAGCCAGTTGACTGGTCTGGACATCGACATTCTGACCGAAGCCGAAGAATCCAAGCGTCGTCAGGCCGAATTTGAAACCCGCACCAAGCTGTTCATGGACACGCTGGATCTGGACGAATTCTTTGCCCAGTTGCTGGTCGCCGAAGGCTTTACCAACCTCGAAGAGGTTGCTTATGTCGAACAGGACGAATTGCTGGTGATCGAAGGTGTCGACGAAGGCACCGCAGGCGAATTGCAGGCCCGTGCCCGCGATTACCTTGAGGCACAGGCGAAAAAGGCGATGGATGCCGCCCTTGCGACGGGTGTTGAACAAAGCCTGATTGATTTTGAAGGTCTGACACCCCAGATGCTGGAAGCATTGGGCAATGACGGCGTCAAAACGCTGGAAGATTTCGCCACTTGCGCGGATTGGGAACTGGCCGGTGGCTGGACAACCGTGAACGGCGAACGCGTCAAAGACGAAGGCGTGCTTGAACCGTTCGATGTATCGCTGGAAGAAGCCCAGAACATGGTCATGACCGCGCGTGTCATGCTGGGTTGGGTCGATCCGGACGAGCTGAACAAGAGTGACGAAGAAACCGAGGAAGAGGAGGCCTGATAGGGCCTTCGGAGTAAATACATGGCGCGTGGCGGGCATAAACACGAACAAGACGATGCGGAACGTAAATGCATCGTCACCGGAGAGGTCCAGCCGAAGGCTGGGCTAATCCGTTTTGTTCTGGGGCCTGACAATCAGGTTGTACCCGACATTCTGGGCAAACTGCCCGGGCGCGGCATGTATGTAACCGCCGACCGCGACATTCTGGAACAGGCCCGCAAGGGCCAGTTTTCAAGGTCTGCAAAACAGCCGGTGACCGTCCCTGACGGTCTGCTGGACGAGGTGGAACGCCAGGTTGCGCGCCGCACTGTCGATCTGATCGCCCTGACCCGCAAAGCAGGCCGCGCGGTCTGTGGCTTTGAAAAGGTCAAAGGCTGGCTGGCCGGTGGCGAACGGGTCCGTGTTCTGGTGCAAGCCGCTGACGGATCGGAACGCGGAAAGACAAAACTCTGGACGCCAGAAGGCGCCAGATACTTTGGTTGCCTGACGTCAGCCGAATTGGGTTTGGCTTTTGGACGGCAAAGTGTGATACATGGCGCGCTTGCGACTGGCGGACTCAGCGATCGTGTTGTAGAGGAAGCCACAAAGCTACGCGGTTTACGCGAAGGGAACGGGGGCGATATGGCCTCCGGGAAGGATAAAGAAGCTAGATGAGCGATAACGACGGAAAAAAACCACTCGGTCTTGGTGGGTCACGTCCAAGCAACGTGAAGCAAAGTTTTAGCCATGGGCGGACCAAAAACGTCGTGGTGGAAACCAAACGTAAACGCGTTGTGGTGCCAAAACCCGGCGCAGCCAAGCCTGCCGGTTCAACTGGCGTGCAAATGGGCGGTGATCCATCCAAACGGCCTGCGGGCATCTCGGATGTTGAACTCGAACGCCGCATGAAGGCGTTGGCGATGGCCCGCGCCCGCGAAACAGAAGAAGCCGCCAAGCGCGAAGCTGAAGAAAAAGAACGCGCCGCCGAACGCGAGGCGCGCCGCGCCGAGATGGAAGCCAAAGAGGCTGAAGACCGCGAACGCGAAGAACGCGCCAAGGCCAAGGCCGAAGAAGAAAAGCGTAAGGCAGAACGTGCCGCCGCTAAGGTCAAAGCCGAAGCAGCCCCTGCGGGTGCTGACGCCAGCGCCTTGCCGGGTGAAAACGCCGTTGACCGCCCGTCCGCCGCTGGCCCCCGCAAGGTGGACCGTGAACGTGACGCCCGCGAAAAAGCTGCGAAAGCCAAGCCAACCCGCGGTGAAGACGACGGTCGCCGCGCTGGCAAGCTGACATTGAATGACGCGCTGACTGGCCGCGAAGGTGGTCGCCAGCGGTCGATGGCTGCGATGAAGCGTAAGCAGGACCGTGCCCGTGCCAAAGCGATGGGTGGGTCTGCCGAACGTGAAAAGGTGTTCCGGGATGTGGCCTTGCCACCTGCGATCACCGTGTCCGAACTTGCCAACCGCATGGCTGAACGCGTCGCTGACGTGGTTAAGGCCCTGATGAACAATGGCATCATGGCGACGCAGAACCAGTCGATTGATGCCGATACGGCAGAACTGATCATCGAAGAATTTGGCCACACAGTTGTTCGCGTGTCTGATGCCGATGTCGAAGACGTCATCAAGATGGTGCCTGACGATCCCAAGGATCTGCTGACGCGTCCGCCGATCGTGACCATCATGGGTCACGTTGACCACGGTAAAACATCTCTGCTGGATGCGATCCGCAACGCCAAAGTCGTCGCTGGCGAAGCTGGCGGGATCACCCAGCATATCGGTGCCTATCAGGTGAAAACCGATAGCGGTGCGTTGCTGACGTTCCTTGATACGCCAGGTCACGCCGCCTTTACGTCGATGCGGTCGCGCGGCGCGCAGGTGACGGATATCGTCGTGCTGGTGGTTGCGGCTGATGACGCTGTCATGCCGCAAACGATCGAGGCGATTGCCCATGCGAAAGCGGCCAAAGTGCCGATGATCGTGGCGATCAACAAGATCGACAAACCTGCTGCCAACCCTGACAAGGTCCGCACCGATTTGCTGATGCACGAAGTTGTCGTCGAAAAGATGTCCGGCGATGTGCAAGATGTTGAAGTGTCGGCCATCACAGGCAAAGGTCTGGACAATCTGCTGGAAGCCATCGCGCTGCAGGCCGAAATTCTGGAATTGAAAGCCAACCCTGACCGCGCCGCCGTTGGTGCCGTGATCGAGGCGCAGCTTGATATCGGCCGTGGTCCTGTGGCGACTGTTCTGATCCAGAACGGCACCTTGCGCACTGGCGATATCTTTGTTGTCGGCGAACAATACGGCAAAGTGCGTGCGCTGATCAACGATAAGGGTGAACGCGTCGCCGAGGCTGGCCCCGCTGTTCCGGTCGAAGTTCTGGGCCTGAACGGCACACCAGAGGCGGGCGATGTGCTGAACGTTGTCTCAACCGATGCGCAGGCGCGCGAAATCGCGGAATACCGTGAAAAAGCGTCCAAGGAAAAGCGTGCTGCGGCTGGTATGGCCACGACGCTGGAACAGCTGATGGCGAATGCCAAGGCGAACGAAAACGTCAGCGAATTGCCGATTGTGGTTAAGGCCGACGTGCAGGGTTCTGCCGAAGCGATCGTTCAGGCGATGGAAAAGATCGGCAACGACGAAGTCCGCGTGCGCGTGCTGCATTCGGGTGTCGGTGCGATTACCGAAACCGATATCGGCCTTGCCGAAGCATCCGGTGCGCCGGTGTTCGGTTTCAACGTGCGTGCTAATGCCACGGCCCGCAATTCCGCCAACCAGAAGGGTGTAGAAATCCGGTATTATTCCGTCATCTACGACCTTGTGGATGATGTGAAGAAAGCTGCCTCTGGTCTGTTGTCTGCGGAAATCCGTGAAAAGTTCATCGGTTATGCCAACATCAAGGACGTGTTCAAAGTGTCCAACGTCGGCAAGGTCGCGGGCTGTCTGGTCACCGAAGGCGTCGCACGGCGTTCTGCTGGTGTCCGCCTGCTGCGCGACGATGTCGTGATCCACGAAGGCACGCTGAAGACCCTCAAACGCTTCAAGGACGAAGTGCCAGAGGTTCAGTCGGGTCAGGAATGTGGCATGGCATTCGAAAACTACGAAGACGTGCGCCCTGGCGACGTCATCGAGATTTTCGAGCGGGAATCGGTCGAACGGAACCTGTAACCACTGTCATCAGAACGAAAAAAGGGCGACCCACTGGGTCGCCCTTTTGCGTAAGGTGGATCAAGATCCACCTTACCTATAGCCAGTCCCGCAAGATCGGGATCAGCGGCACATCTGCCGCGGGCATCGGATAGTCGCGCAATTCGTTGGGTCGGACCCATTTCAACGCCTGCCCTTCGCGCGATTGCGGTGTGCCTTCCCATTTCCGGCAGGCAAACAGCGGCATCAGCAAATGAAAATCCGCATAGGCGTGGCTGGCAAAGGTCAGCGGCGCCAGACAGGATGCCCATGTGCCGATGCCCAGTTCCTCGTGCAATTCGCGGATCAACGCGGCCTCGGGGGTTTCGCCAGCTTCGACTTTGCCGCCCGGGAATTCCCACAGGCCGGCCATGGATTTGCCTTCGGGCCGCTGCGCCAGCAGCACCCGCCCGTCTGCATCGATCAGGGCAACAGCAGAAACAAGAACCAGTTTCACGAACGGTAATCAGCGTTGATGTCGATGTAGCCGTGGGTCAGATCGCAGGTCCAGACGGTGCTTTCCCCCTGACCCAGCCCCAGATCGACGCCGATCAGCAGTTCGGCATTCTTCATGTAGGCGCTTGTCGCCTCTTCGGAATAATCCGGCGCGCGCCAGCCATTTTCGGCGACGGTAATATCGCCGAAACGGATCGACAGCTTGTCCCGATCCGCCTGTGCGCCGGATTTGCCGACAGCCATGACGATCCGTCCCCAATTGGCATCCTGACCGGCAATCGCGGTCTTGACCAAAGGACTGTTGGCTATTGCCATTGCGACCTTGCGTGCGTCGGCGGCATCGGCAGCGCCTGTCACGGCGACGGTGACGAATTTTGTGGCCCCTTCACCATCGCGCACGACCTGATGCGCCAGATCAAGCATCACGCCATGCAGGGCGGCAGAGAAATCATCATTGCCGGTCACATCAACACCCGACATGCCCGTCGCCACGGCGACAAGACTGTCCGAGGTCGATGTATCGCTGTCCACTGTGATGCAATTGAATGTCTGATCGTTGTGCTGCGAGATCAGCGCCTGCAGCGCATCTTGGCCGATTTGGGCATCGGTAAAGATATAGACAAGCATCGTCGCCATATCTGGCGCGATCATGCCGGACCCCTTGGCGATGCCGGCGATCTGCACTTGTTTGCCGTCCACGGTGATGGTTGCGCTTGCGCCTTTCGGAAAAGTGTCCGTCGTCATGATGGCGTGGGCCGCGTCTTTTATGGCGGCCTCGGTCTGGCCTTCATGCAGCGCTGTCAGTTTGGCGATGATGCGGTCATGCGGCAGCGGTTCACCGATCACACCGGTCGAGGCTGTGAACACGCGGTCCAGCGGCACGCCGGTCTGGTCCATAACGGCTTGGGTCAGGGCGGCAACGCTTGCCACGCCGTTTTTCCCTGTAAATGCGTTGGAATTACCCGAATTTACCAGAATTGCGGCAGGACCGGACGGATCGCCGCCCAGCTTTGCCTGACAATCCAGCACCGGGGCTGACCGGGTCGCAGACCGGGTGAATACCCCCGCCACCGACGACCCGGGCGCTGCAATGGCCAGCATCACATCGGTCCGGTCCTTGTATTTGACCCCCGCCGCAGCGCTGGCAAAAGTCACCCCCGCAATCACGGGCAGATCAGGAAATTGCGCAGGCGCAAGCGGCGAGGTTTTCATGGGTTATTCTTCCAGCAACAGATCAACTTGATCGATGACATTGGGATCAAAGGCACCTTCTTCGGGGCGTTCGATTGTTGCGGCCGCAGTCAATTCGTCCAGATAGGCGATGACTGCCGCTTCTTGCAATTCACCCATCAACTGTTGGGCAACTTGGTCGAATTCCGGCTGCGGCTGGATGCGTTCTTCGAGCAGCGTGGCAACGTGCCAGCCGAACTGCGTTTCGAACGGGTCGGACACATCGCCTATTTCAAGCGCAAGAATGGCGCTTTCGAACTCGTCGACCATCGCACCCGCGCCGAACCAGCCCAAATCACCACCGCTTTGCTGGCCGGATGGGTCAATTGTCACGTCGCGTGCGACATCGGCAAAATCTTCGCCGTCATCGATGCGGGCTTTGGCGGCGTCTGCCTCTTCCTCGGTTTCGACCAGCAGATGCGACGCGCGGTATTCAGGTACTTCGGGCGCATCAGCAAAACGGTCGTCATAGGCTTGCTGCAGCGCCTCGGGCGTCACGGCAGTGGCGTAGATGTCGTTCACGACCTCTGCGGCCAGAAGCCCGCGGCGTTCGTTCGCCAGCGTATAGCGGATGCTAGCGGGCATTTCGTCCAGTACGTCAGCCAGAAGCTGCTGCTGAACCAACTGATCTACCAGACCTGTAAACAGAACCTCGTTAGGGAACTGACCGTACTGCGCGGGCAGCATAGAGCGCGCGATAATCAGTTCGCCCACCGTGATTTCGGTATCACCGACTTTTGCAACAACAGTATCGGCAGTGACGTCCTGGGCAAACGCACCGGTCGTCATGGACAGCGACACCGCCGCAGCCCCCAAAAATGTAACATGTTTCAGCATTAAACGATCCCTTGATAGGCCACGCAGTCGCGCGACGTTGACACTCTATACACGGGCCCTTACATCCCATGAAAGCCTCGAGGAGGCCTGACGTAGAGCAATTTCGGCCCTTTGTACGTGGGCTGCCGCAAGCCTACAAGCAACCTCCTCTCAATTAGATGTCAGACAGGCGCGACAGCGCTGGTGGAGTGAATATGCTGGGTATCGGATCGATTGCCAAAAAGGTGTTTGGCTCTGCCAATGATCGCAAGGTCAAAGCGGCCAGACCGTTGGTCGCCAAGATCAACGCGCTGGAACCAGAGTTTCAGGCGCTAAGCGACGATGGCCTGAAAGCCAAGACACAAGAATTCAGGGATCGCGCGAATAAAGGCGAAAGCCTTGATGATCTGCTGCCCGAAGCCTTTGCCAATTGCCGCGAGGCCGCGCGCCGTGCGCTTGGCCTGCGCGCCTTTGATACGCAGCTGAAAGGCGGGATTTTCCTGCATCAGGGCAACATCGCTGAAATGAAGACCGGCGAAGGCAAGACGCTTGTCGCGACCTTTCCCGCGTACCTGAACGCGCTGACCGGCAAGGGCGTGCATATCGTTACCGTCAACGACTACCTTGCCCGCCGCGACGCCGAATGGATGAGCAAGGTCTACGGTGCCCTTGGCATGACGACCGGCATCGTCGTGCCGCAACAGGCAGAGGCGGAAAAGAAAGACGCTTATGCCTGCGACGTGACCTATGCCACGAACAACGAACTTGGCTTTGACTATCTGCGCGACAACATGAAATCCGAATTGGACCAGATGTATCAGCGCTACCACAATTTTGCGATTGTAGACGAAGTAGACAGTATTCTGATCGACGAGGCGCGCACGCCGCTGATCATTTCAGGCCCCGCACAGGACCGCAGCGAAATGTATGCTGCGATTGACAAGGTGATCCCTGACATCACGGGCGAACATTACACGCTGGATGAAAAAACGCGTCAGGCGACCTTTACCGACGAAGGCAACGATTTCCTTGAGGAAAAGCTGGCGTCGCTGGGTCTGCTGCCTGAAGGTCAATCGCTTTACGACCCCGAAAGCGCCACCTTGGTGCATCACGTCGGGCAGGCGCTACGCGCACATGTGCTGTTTACCAAGGAAAAAGACTATATCGTTCGCGATAACGAGGTCGTTCTGATCGACGAATTCACTGGCCGGATGATGACCGGTCGCCGTTTGTCCGATGGTTTGCATCAGGCGATCGAGGCTAAGGAAGGCGTGACCATCAAGCCTGAGAACGTCACTCTCGCCTCTGTCACGTTCCAGAATTATTTCCGGCTTTACGATAAACTGGGCGGCATGACCGGCACCGCATCGACCGAGGCTGAAGAGTTTCGCGAAATTTATAATCTTGGCGTCGTCGAAGTGCCGACAAACCGGCCCATCGCGCGGCTTGACGAACACGATCAGGTTTATCGCACCGCCAAGGAAAAATTTGATGGCGTCGTGGCCGAGATCAAGATCGCCCATGCCAAGGGTCAACCTATTCTGGTTGGCACGACATCCATCGAAAAATCGGAATTTCTGGCCAACCTGCTGCGTGCCGAAGGCATTACCTTTAATGTTCTTAATGCCCGCCAGCACGAACAAGAGGCGCAAATTGTCGCTGACGCAGGCAAGCTGAATGCCGTGACCATCGCCACCAACATGGCGGGCCGCGGTACCGACATCCAGCTGGGCGGCAATGTTGAAATGCGTGTCCTGCAAGCGATGGCCGCCGACCCAGAGGCCGACCCAGAGGCGCTGCGCGCCCGGATCGACGCCGAAGTTGCCGAAGAAAAGGAAAAGGTCAAAGCCGCCGGTGGCCTGTTCGTTCTGGCCACGGAACGGCACGAAAGCCGCCGGATCGACAACCAGCTGCGCGGCCGGTCCGGTCGTCAGGGCGACCCGGGGCGGTCGACGTTCTTTTTGTCGCTAGAAGACGATCTGATGCGGATTTTCGGGTCTGAACGGCTTGAAAAAGTATTGTCCGGTCTGGGCATGAAAGAAGGCGAAGCGATCGTTCACCCTTGGGTCAACAAATCGCTGGAACGTGCGCAGGCGAAGGTCGAGGCGCGCAATTTCGATATTCGCAAGCAATTGCTGAAATTCGATGATGTGATGAACGAACAGCGTAAGGTCGTGTTTTCCCAGCGTCGCGAGATCATGGAAGCCAGCGAACTAGCGGATGTCGTCAAAGACATGCGCGATCAGGTGATCGATGATCTGGTCACAATCTACATGCCGCCAAAATCCTATGCCGATCAATGGGATGCCGAAGGGCTGCACGCGGATGTCGTCGCGCATCTGGGCCTTGATTTGCCCGTCGTCGCCTGGGCCGAGGAAGAAGGCGTGGACGATGATGTCATGCGCGAAAGACTGGAAGAAGCCGCCGACAAATATATGCTGGAAAAGGCCGAAGCCTTTGGCGCCGAAACCATGCGCAATGTTGAAAAGCAGATTTTGCTGAAGACGATAGATGAAAAGTGGCGCGAACATCTTTTGACGCTGGAACATCTGCGGTCGGTCGTCGGGATGCGCGGCTATGCGCAGCGTGATCCGCTGAATGAATATAAAACCGAAGGTTTCCAACTGTTTGAACGCCTGCTTGACGGGCTTCGTACTGACGTCACCAAGAAATTGTCACAGATCAGGCCGATGACGAAAGAAGAACAGGAACGTCTGATTGCGCAGTTCCGCGAACAGCAAGCAGCCGCTGCTGGCGCGATAGCCACCGCAGGCGCAGGTACCAGTCCCGCATTGGCAGAGCCTGCTGCCCGCGACGGTTTTGACGAAAATGATCCCGCAAGTTGGGGCAATCCGGGCCGCAATGATTTGTGCCCCTGTGGTTCTGGCAAAAAGTTCAAACATTGCCACGGGCGCTTTGCCTGAATCGATACTATTGCAGGATGGCCCTATCTGGGCCGTCCATGCCCGTTGGTCGTCACGCCGTGTTAGAATAACCCCTGCGCGCGAAAGCTGATTTCACAAGATTTGCCGATAATCAGGTGATCATGCACCGTGATGCCCAGCGTCGCTGCTGCATCACTGATCTGGCGGGTCATGGTGATATCAGCCTGTGATGGTGTCGGGTCGCCTGATGGGTGATTGTGCACAAGGATCATCGACGCTGCATTCAGTTCAAGCGCACGTTTGACCACCTCTCGCGGGTAGACGGGGACATGGTCCAACGTGCCCTTGGCTTGTTCTTCGTCTGCGATCAGCACATTTTTGGTGTCCAGAAACAGGATGCGGAATTGTTCGGTATCGCGGTGGGCCATGACCGTATGGCAGTAGGTTAACAACGCGTCCCAGCTAGATACGACATGCCGCTGCATCACCTTGGCGCGGGCGAGCCTGTGTGCAGCCGCTTCTACAATCTTGAGTTCTAGCGCCACGGCGGGACCGGCCCCCTGGACCTGGCCAATTTGGGCGACGCTCGCTGATAGGACCCTGTTGAAATCACCAAAATGGTCGATCAGCGCCCGCGCCAGTGGTTTTACATCCTGACGCGGAATGGCACGGAACAAAACAAGTTCCAGTAATTCGTAATCCGGCACCGCAGCGGGCCCGCCTGCGAGAAACCTGTCACGCAGCCGTTTGCGGTGGTCGCGTAGATAGGACGGCAGCTTTGATGCCGCCGATGCCATGACGTCGGTTTCTGGAAATAAAGAACGTGATTCGGCAAAATGAGTCATACCCTATTTTGCCTGATCACAGATTACTGGTTGGTTAACTCTTCATCGAATCCCAGAAGGATTTGACACTGTCAAAGAAACTGGACCCTTGCGGATTGTTATCTTCGCTGAGCTTGTCAAATTCCTTGAGGATTTCACGCTGCCGAGCTGTCAACTTCACTGGCGTTTCAACAGCCAGTTCGATCATCATGTCGCCACTGCCACCCCCGCGCAGGGCAGGCATGCCCTTGCTGCGCAGGCGCATCTGGCGGCCTGATTGGGACCCTTCGGGCACTTTGACGCGGCTGCGGCCGCCGTCGATTGTGGGAACCTCTATCTCGCCGCCAAGGGCTGCGGTCGCGATCGACACCGGTACGCGGCAATACAGGTTCAAACCCTCGCGTTCAAACAGGGGATGGCTGTTCACCTCGATGAAAATGTACAGATCACCTGCGGGGCCGCCGCGCACGCCGGCCTCTCCCTCACCGCTTAGGCGGATGCGGGTGCCGGTTTCGACGCCTGCGGGAATGTTGACAGACAAGGATTT
>PUNR01000096.1 GCA_003551805.1 Loktanella sp. | reverse complement strand
CTACCTGAAAGGCACGGGTCGGCAGCGCCTGCAACGCGGTCAGAAAGCGCGTGCCGCCTTCATTGGGCAGATCGGCGCGAAAGCCCGGCACGTTCTGGTTGGCGAGGTTCTGCGCCTGCATCACCTGCGTGTCACGGTTCACGCTAAGCGCATTCAGCGCGGTATAGATCAGCCTGTCCATGCGCCTTTATCCCTAGCTGCGGATATTCATCACGGTTTCAGACAATTTACCGTTGGTTTCCAGCGCCTTGGCGGATGCCTGATAATTGCGCTGCGCCATGATCAGATGCACCAGCTGTTCGGTCAGTTCCACATTTGCCTGCTCGACCGAACCGGACCGGACAGCACCTGCGCCCGCTGTCCCCGGAACGACCAACCGCACAGGCCCTGCATTACGCGTGGCCGCAAAAGACGCATTGCCCAGATTGGCCAACCCTTGCAAATCGGTGAAATTGGCAATGGCAACCTGCCCGACAGCGATGGTGGTATCCGCGCCAAACCGTGCCCAGACAGTGCCGTTATCGGCCACCTCGATACCTGATAATTGCTGTGTCGTCTGCCCGTTGTGGCGCACGGTGCCAGTACCAAAGGCCCCCTGACCGGCGGTCGATGATCCCAGATCCAGCGAAATAGCACCATCGGGGAGATCAAACGCCATAGGCTCTGCCCCCGCAGTCAAGGCGCCGCTGGCATCAAAGGACAACACCGGTGGCGCGCCATTGGCCACGCCTGTCTGACCATCTACTACCAACTGCACCGTATAGGAAATGCTGCCATCCAAAGGATCGGGCGCATCGTTCAGCACGAAATAGGCACGCGCCGGCACCGGCTGACCTGCCGCATCAAGAACCGGCACCGGCACGCTATGCGCAAAGGTGCTGGCATCGGCAGGATCGAAGGGGGCGGCAGGCAGGGCGGCCTGCGTGCCGAACCCTGCGTTATCGGTCACAGACATGCGCATTTGCAGATCAATCAGGCTGGTCGCCGTCGGCAGGCCATAGTCGCGCGGGATGCGCAGAGACTGGGTCTGCGCGGTGGACAACGTGTCGCCCGTATCCGAGACGGGAAAAACCGTCAGAAACTGCCCTGCCGCATTCACGACATAGCCTTCGTTATTCATGTTGAAAGCGCCCGCACGGGTATAGGCCATGGGTGCCCCCGGCTCTGCCCCGCGCTGGACCTGAAAGAAACCGGCCCCTTGGATGGACAAATCCAGCACATTGCCCGTCGCCCGCATCGAGCCTTGGGAGAAATTGACGCCCATCCGCGTCACCTCGGTTCCTGAACCGATCTGGCTGGAGGGGCGGCTGAAAGGGCCGCTGGTAAAGATATCTGCAAATTCCGCGCGGCTGCCGCGAAAACCCAAGGTGCCGACGTTGGCAATGTTGTTTGACGTGACCGAGATATCGGCCTGCGCCGCATTCAACCCCGACAGGGCAGTAAAGAATGACATGGGAAAACTCCTTTGTTTAGCGGGATCAGCGCAGCGCGCTGACTTCTAGGCTGGACAATTGCCCGTAATCTTCGAGCGTGAACATCAGATCCCCTGACTGGGGCGGCATCTGCACAGCCTGCACGCGGGCAAAGACCATCGGCGTCGGTGGCATCAGCGTATCGGCCTGCACCTCGACCCGGATCTGGCTGCGCGATTGCACCATGCTGGCGGGTACATCTGTCCAGGCAAAGGGCACCTGCCCCGGCCCCTGCGGGCCAAGCGCGATTTCATGCAGCAATTCCCCCGCCATATCGCGCAGGAAAACGCTGACCTGACTGGCCGGTTCGGGCAGATCAATCATACCGTGGACTTCACCATTGGCGTCAGGACGCGCGCGGGTGCCGGGCACCAGCACCTGCTGGCCGATCATCCCTGACCCAGCTGCCAGTCGTTGTGCCGCAATCTGTGCGCCGACGCCTGACATGGTTTCATTCAACCGCTCGATCCCGTTGACGGTGGAAAACTGCGCCATCTGGCCAAGAAAAGCGCCGTTTTCCATTGGCTTGAACGGGTCCTGATTTTGCAGTTGCGCGGCCATCAGGGTCAGGAAATCCTTTTGCCCCAATTCTTCATTGCGCCTGTCGGAGACGGCTGCGGTAGCAGGCCGACCGGTTTGCGTGATTGTCAGAAAATCGCTCATCTTGGCCTGTCCTATTCGCCCATCCGCACCGTGCGCGCCATCAGCGTGCGCAGGGTGGAAACGGTTTCAAGCATGTTTTCATATTGGCGGCTGGCCTCGATCATCTCGACCATTTCTTCCTCGGGGTTGACGACAGCTTCCCAAACGAAACCATCAGCATCGGCCAAGGGATGGTCGGGGCGATAGCTTTGCACGGGTTCGCGGTCGGTGGCGATCACATCGCGCACGCGGGTCGATGACAGGCCGGGGGTCTGAAACTGATCGGCATAGATCGTTTCGAACACAGGGCGCATCGGGCGATAGGCACCATCCTTGGTGGCGCTGACAGCGCCCACATTGGCCATATTGGATGATACGGTATTCAGCCGCACCATCTGGGCCGACATGGCGTGATTGGCGACATCGAATATATTGCGGATCTGCATTGTCATTCTCCCTTGATTGCGGTCATCAGCCCGGAAATCCGACGGTTCAGAAATGTCAGCGAGGTCTGATAGCGCAGCGCGTTTTCGGCAAATTGCATCTGTTCCACCGCCATTTCGACAGTATTGCCATCCAGTGACGGGTTGATCGGCACACGATATCCGGCACCGCCCGCGGCCGCTTGAGGCACAGCAAAGTGGCGGCCATGGCTGGTGCGCAAGCTGCCGCTGCCGATCTGGGCCTGCAACATTGCGTCAAAATCCACATCACGCGCCTTGACCCCCGGTGTGGCGGCATTGGCGATATTGGATGCCAGCATCGTCCCGCGCTGTTCGCGCAGGCCAAGGGCGGTGGCGTTCAGGTCCAGATGGGCGCGAAAGGCCTGCATCAGTTTGGTCCTTTTCCTTCTGTCCCCTGCAGGATGGTCCGATCCTTGCAGCGGGTATGGCAACGGTGACGCAGATTGCGCTGCAAGCACCGTGCCAAACGAAAGCGAAAGGATGACAGATGAAACCCGATCAAGGCCCCCTGTCCACAGCACGCCTAGCCCTGCCAAGGCAGTGCAGCCGGATGTTAGGGCGGCTTCTGGCCCTGCCGTTGGCCGAAAGCCTGCCAGCAGCCGGACGGGTTTATGACAACGCCGCAACACCGATGGAGCGTCATCTGGCGATGCGGTTGCGGCTGCGCCTGCTGGCCGAGGGTTACGCCAGATTACAGCGCGCAGCCACTGAACCCGCCGCCGAAGAAGAAGAGATCACTATTCTTGAACCGGAAGCGGAACCAGAGCCAGAACCGGAACCCGCACCCGAACTTGTGGACGAACCAGCACCAGGCCCTTCGGCACCCAAGGTCAAGATGATGCAGATGGATCTGAACAGTGATCTTCTGTCCCAGATGATGGCAGATTTCGACACTGACGACGACGCCGAAGACTGACCGTCAAGGACAGGTCGCAATCCTTTGTGGCGGGGATAGCGCGGCGCAATGGCTGGCAAAGGCATCTTGTGCCGCCTCTTGCGCCGCGCGACGCGCTTCGGTTGGTAATTGGGCCAGCATGGCATCGCGCATCGCCATGGCCTGCGGCACGCCAAAGGCCGACGCCACGGCGAAATTCACATAGGCTTTACCCGGATCATCCAGATCGGCGGCAACCAGCCCCAGCGCCATCATTGCATCATGATCGCCTGTCGCGGCGATCGCGGCCAGATCGGTCTGTAAGCCAAAGATCACGCTGTCGCGTGTCGCCTGATCCAGCCGCGCCGAAAGAAGCTGTGCAAGCTTTGCCGCCTCTGCCTGTCCTGAAAACCGCGCGCGCTCGGCCCAGTAGGTCGCTGCGGCATCATCTTGCGGCAGGCCCTTGCCCCGCGCCAGCATGACCGCCAGATCAAGCTGCGCCGGTCCGTGCCCGTGTTCAGCCAATACCCGCATCTGGCTGGCCGCCTCTGCCAGCGCGCCGCTGCGCGCCAGATCGCGGGCTGCGCGATGGGTGTGGTCGGCCTCTTGCGCCGCAAGCGGCAGCGCGGCAAGGACCAGCAAAAATGTTAGAAAACGCGTCATGTGCCTGCCATCATCACCAGCTGCAAGAACATCACCCGCCGCCTGACGCCGGTGGTTTCAGTTTCATACACGACGATCCGCTGGCGGCCGGTTTCGGTCAGTTCGGTCTGCAAGATCACGTCATCGGGCAGAAACACGTCATAGCGCGCAAGCAATCCCTTGGGATCGGCCATCAATGCCGCGCCAAAATCCGCATCAATCCAGCCACGCGCCAGCGCGCGGCCCAGAATATCGGGCAAATGCCGTTCCACCCGCGCCAGATCATGCAGGTTGGTGCTGCGCCGGACCAGCGCAAAATCCTGCGCAGGTGGTTTGTTCCGTGCTCGACGGGGCCAGCTTGGCGTCCAGGATGGCGCGCGCATCCGGGTCATGATCGTCCTTTCTGAACCTGTGCTGCCTGTTCCAACGGCAAAGGCGCGCAAGATTTTAGGACTTGGCCCGGCATTTGCAGGCACTGCCGCATGATGACCCGCCTTTCACCTGCAATGCGTGCCTTTCTATTGCCCTGTCTGGGCTTGCCGCTGGCCTTGGTGATGGGCAGTATCCTGGCCCTGCGCGCGCCCACACCCGCACCGGAAGAGGAAGCGCCGGTTTTTGTGCCCGTCTCGACGACCTATGTCCCCTTTGCCCTGCCGATCACCGTCAGCCTGCCCCAAGGCGGTCATGTCAATCTGACGATCGGCGTGGGGATCGACCGCCGCCACGGTATGTCCGCGATGGCTGGTTTTGCAGAGCGCGAGAACCTGATCCCACAGATGGTCACCACAACCTTGCTGGCTGCGGCTGATGAGATACCGCTGATAGATTTGCACGCCGCTTTGCCGGCACTGCTTTTGACACGTTTCAACACCGAACTGACGAATGCGGGCCTGCCCGCATTGGTGACAGAGGTGTTTTTGACAAGTTGGACCCTGATTTCATGAAAGGATATCGCATGTTCAATCGTCCGCCCCTGACCCCTGCCACCTTGCAGGCCGCACGTCTTGGCATCGTCATCGTGCGTTATGATGCCAAAGGCACAGCCGTTTCCTGCCGGGTCAAACGGCTTTGGCGCTACCTGAAGGCCCTGTAAAGCCGGACCGCGAAAACCAGCACGCCCGCGCCCGTCAGTCCTGCGCCGATCCAGAATGGATCGGGCATCAGACGCGCGAGCGCCACGGCGCCCTGCGGCTGCAGGTAGATCAGCACGATCAGCCCCAACCCCGATCCGACAAAGATCCGGATGCGCTGGCACAGGTTGCAGGGACCGGGCGTCATTGGTCGCCACCGGGCAAAAGCCGCATATAAGCGCGGCGTCCGATACTGGCGCGGCTGCCGTTTGCGTCGTCCTCTAGCGCCTCTGCCGCGGCGCGCAGTGCCAGTATCGCTTCTTGCAACAACGCCATCGCGGGGTCGGCATCGGGACCAGACACAGATCCCGTGCCAACCAGCGCCAGCGCTGCACTGCGCAAGGCCAGTTCGGCGCTGGAAATGGCTGGCCCGTCGCGGGCGATCACCGCAGCCTGCAACGCGGCAATCTGTGCGCGAAGCTGATCTGTTGCCGCCGCCGCCCCCATATGCCGCGCCATATCCATCAGGCCAGCGACGTCTTGGCTGCCGGACCGATATCCTGCCAGGCGGACAGGATTTCGATCATCGCCGCAGCGGCATCATGCAGACGGGCGTCGGTTTCACCGCGAAAGGCAGCCAGCAGGTGATAGCGGACAAATTCATATAGCTGGAACAAGTCCTGTGCGATCTCGCCGCCTTTTTCAAAATCCAGACTGGATTGCAGGATATAGACTGCCGTCAGCCCCCGGTTCATCGGATCAGGTGGCATCGGCTGCCCTTTGTCCTGCGCCTCGGCCAGAACCTGCAAGGCTCTGGACAGTTCGCGCAGGGTTTCCCTGATAATCTCGTACGGATCTGCCGCTGTTGGCGGCGTGGCCTTTTCCGTCTGGCGATAGGCGGCACGGGCATGGGCAAATTGCATCGGGATCGGCCTTTTGCAGAAACATTCCTATGTCTTTTGAAACGGCTGCTGCGCCGGATTTGTTAGCCGTCAGGCAACACCTTTAGCATCTGCGGGGGCCATTGCGCTGACCGATACAACCAGCCCGATCTCGCCACCCGACAGGATGGCGACACCGCTCATCGCGCGCACGTTGGACAAGACACCTTCCAGCGGGCGCAAAAGCACCAGTTGCTGGCCCAGCAATTCATCCACCGGCACGGCAAAGCGCGCGCCATTGGTCTGGATAATCACGAACAGCCGTTGGCCGCGCGCCACATCCACCAACTGCCCGCGCAGCGCCCGGATCGGCACCAGCCCGCCGTCATCAGGTTTCAGCATCTGCCCGCCACCAGCCGACACAGAGACGATCTGATCGGTCTGCAATATCCGCTGGATTGCATCGACGGGCAGCACATAGCGCACGTTGCCGCAGCGCACGACCATGCCGTCAAGCACGATCATCTTTTGCGGCAGGCTCAGGTGAAACCGCAGACCCGCCGCTGCCGGCAGCACGACCTTGCGGATCTGACCCTTGCGGTCAGTGACGAGTTTATCCAACGCCGCCACATCCGCGATCCCCAGATCCGTGGGGCTGTTGTCGGAGAGTTCGACACGGATATGGTCACTTTCCGCCTCGATCGAGACGTGAAAACGCGTGGGTGGGTGGGCGACATGCAGGCGCGTCAACACCAGTGCCTTAAGGATCTGGCGCAATTCCTCGATCAGTTGCAGATCCAGCGTGATCTGACCGCCGACATGCGTCAGCCGTGCCTCACCGCCCATCTTTTTGGCCTCGGCCGCAACAAAGGCACCAAGAGCACGCAACAGGATTTCCGCCGGATGCGATCTTTGGGCAACGCTTTCCTGCTGCAAATAGGTCAGTTCGGCCGACAATTGCGTGCCGCTTTCGCTGATCTGGCGCAGGCGTTGGTTGTGATTGTCGAGCTTGTCGCGCAGGATCGCCCCGATTTTCAGATCAAGCGAAGGCAGCCCCGCACGATGCAGCGCGGATTCGATATCCTGCATCAGATCAACAGCGGCCAGTTTCGCCAGATCATGTTCCAGCAGCGCATGGCTGGCCGAAATCGCACCAACCGCTTCCAGCAGGTTGGTATTGTCGTTACGACGTGTCAATTGCACCGCATCAAGCGCATCATGGGGCAATTCTGCGGCGGGTTGGTCGCGTTGTTCCAGAATATGCGCCACCGACAACCGCGTACCTTCAGGGTCCAGCATGGCAAGCTGTTCAACCATCCGGTCTGTCGGCAGGCTTGAGGCCACGAGAAAATCAAACAGCGTCCGCTGGTCCAGAAACACGGTGACATTGGTGATCATCCGCACAAGGCCGGATGTGATACATTCCAGAAAACCCTGCGCAAGCGCGTCATCTTCGTTCAGATCGGCGCGCAGGACGTAGAATTGCAACCCTTCATCCATTGCATCCGACGCCGCCTTGACGCTTTCCGGCGACAGGACGCGGTGAAATTCGGGCGGCAGGCCAAGACGGTTTTCAATCGTTTTGGCCGTCACCATGCCCGATGCCACAAAACAAACGCTGGTGGCATCCTCGAACATCTTTTCAATGCGCGACGTATCAGGTGTGTCACCCTGATCCAGCGCATCAAAGACCAGTTCCATCGTATCGACAAAACCCCGGGCCATCTGCAACAGGATCACATCAGGTGATTTGTCATCAATGCGAATACGCGCGAACAGATCGACCAAAGCCATCGTCAGTTGCGACGCCGTGTCGATGTCATATGCCAGACAGGCAAAATGGACCCGCCGCATCAGGGTTTCGAATTTGGGGAACCATGCCGCACCATGGGCGGCGCTGCGGTCTTCCAACCCGTGGCGCAGGTCCTGCAAGGTGTCAAAGACATGATCGCGGCACCAGGCGCCCAGCATCTTGCTGGGGGCCACCACCTCGGCATCAAAGATCGCAGCGGGCAACGCCCATTCGATATGAACCAATTCTTCGTAAAAGCCGAGTTCTGCCGCAGCATAGCCGTGCCCGATCTGGACCGAACACAGCGTTTCGGCAGCATCTATCAGCCGGACAAATCCCATCGGGGCAGCCAATGCGGTGATCCGCGCACAAAGGCTTTGCCGTTCTTCGGTTTCGGGCGGGCTGTCGGAACGCAAGCGTTGGCTTTGATCGGCAATCAGCGGATAGATTTCGGCCATGGCCGCGAAAAAGGCGCGTCCGTCAGGGCCGGTGTCGGCCTCTTGTGATGACGTTGGAGCGACATCAAGATCCTGCACCGCGCGGGCGCGCAGCGCCTTTGCCAGTTCAGCGGCAGTGTCAGCGGTCGGGTCTGTTGCCAGAAACGCATCAATCAGGGCGCACCATTGGTCTAGCTGCATCCGTTCGGCGGCGAAATGCAGGTCTGTTGCGACCTTGGTCAGTTTCTGCGCACTATCTGCACCCCATTGCGCACAGGCTGCGTCGATACCGGCGCAGGCATCATCGACCATCTCGGCAAAAATCTTGCGATAGGCTGGATCAATCGTTTGCAGGCGGCCATCGGTTACTTCCGCCAGGACGGCAGCTTGCGGTGCTGGGGCCGGTTCGGGTGCAACAGCGACCGGAGGGATATCGGGTTCGGGCTCTGCGGGGTCTTCATCCGCTTCGTCCATAAAATCGTCAAAATCGGCACCATCACCGCCATCAAGCTGGTCCAAAAGCCCGCTAAGCGCCAGATCAAGCGGTTTTGGTGCGACGGGGGGAACGGTTTGCGGCGTTTCCGCTTCTGGGGCGGCTGCGGGTTGCATATCGGGTTCGGACGCAGCCGCAGGTGCGGGGTCCGGCTCGGACACATCATCTTGCGCTGGTTCAGGTTCTGGTGCGGGCGCAGGTTTAGGCGTTGCGGCTTTTTTGGGTTTTGCCGGTTTTGGTGCGGCCTCTTCGGGCGCGGTCAGACGGGTGATCATCTGGCGCAGATCGTCTTTCAGATCGGCGGCGCTGTCTGCGGGCACATCCTGTCTTGAATCTGCGGTTTCATCCAGCATCCTCCGCAGCATATCGCCGGTGCGCAACAGGATTTCACCGATGTCGGCATCATAAGGCACACCGGCATCACGGACCAGACCGATCAGATCCTCGGCCAGATGGGCCAGACTTTCGACATGCGCAAGGCCCAGAACACGCGAGTTACCCTTGAACGTATGCACCGCACGAAACAGCGCGCCAATATCGGAAGCCGGGTCTTTCGGACCCTTGGCCAGGCTTTCCAGCGCCTCTTCGACTGCATCCAGCGCCTGACCACCGTCATCGACGTAAAGTGCCCAGATTTCGTCCATTTCGTCGGTCATGATCGCCTCGTGCGGTGGGGGTTCGAAAGAATGGTCAGGCGCCGACCAGCGTGCGCATCACACGGGTCAATTCGTCGCCCGTGCGTTCTTCGAGGTCGTGTGACACGGTGCCGGATGGCTTGGATACCACGCCATCAGCGCCCAGTTCGCGGGCTTTGGCAGCCAAGGGCGATCCTTGCACCGTCACCGATGACAACATGCAGATCTTGGCCCGGGTTTTCAGCTTGGCATGGCGCAGGAATTCAAGCCCGTCCATCACCGGCATTTCGATATCCAGCAGGATCAGGTCCAGATCAGGGTGGTCAGCCAGTTTTTCCAGTGCCTCCTGCCCGTTGGCGGCCTGCGCGACCAGTTTGAAATCCTTGCGCCCGCGCAGAAAGCTGGCGATGTATAGCCGCATCATCGCGGCATCATCCACAACCATCACGTTATAGGTCATTTCTAGTCTCCGTTTTCAGGGGCTACACAGCCTGCCCTTGTTCACTTGTTTTCAGAATTTTCCAAAACCACGTTCATCGCGGTCAAAGGCACTGACACCCTTAGCCAGCTTGGGTGACGCTTTTGCGGGCACGGTCGCTGGAACATCGCGGGGGGTCGGCTTGCTGGCGGTCTTTGCGCCATGTCTGACCACCGGTGCAGGTGCTTTGGCACGTTTCTGATTGCCAGGCTGCGCCAGCATCATCTGGATCTGTGCCATAATGTCATCGGGCAAGGCGGCATCAGCGGGCAGCGTCGGTTCTTTTAGGCGCAAGGATTGCAACCGTTCCGCCATGGCAGCTGTCACCTTGTCCATCTGGCCGGCACTGCCCGCCAGTTCCTGCGCCTGCTGGCTGCTATCAAGCACGGACCGAGCGATTTCCTGCAAGGCCAGCGCGATCTGCGCGATGCTTTGGGCCTGCGTATCGCTGGCATGATCAATCGCCACAACGATATCACGGGCCTGCGCGATCTGATCAGCGATCGTGGCAAAGGATTGCGACGTCTGATCCGCTATTTTGACGCCCTGACCCACGCGGTCAGCGGCATCGGCGATCAGATCGGATGTTTCGCGCGCCGCCTGTGCCGACCGGCCCGCCAGATTGCGCACCTCTTGTGCGACCACGGCAAAGCCACGCCCGTGCTGGCCTGCGCG
>PUNR01000287.1 GCA_003551805.1 Loktanella sp. | reverse complement strand
TTTAATCTTGATACAAGATATTGTGCACCGGCTTGAACGAACGTCTATGGTGGGGGGTCACACCAAGAGAGACGAGCGCCGATTTATGCACTGCCGTTGGGTAACCGGCGTTCGCCTCCCAGCCATAGCCGGGAAACTGTTGCGCTAAATCCACCATGTGGCGGTCGCGCCACACTTTGGCGACGATAGAGGCGGCGGCGATCGACAGGCTGCGCGCATCGCCTTTCACAATCGCCTCTGCCGACAAGGTCAGGTCGCGGGGGATCAGATTTCCGTCAATCAGCACGTGATCTGGCGGCGCAGATAGCCCGGCAATCGCGCGGACCATCGCGATATGCGATGCACGCAAGATGTTGTGGGTATCAATCTCTTCCACACTGGCCTGCGCGATACAGACGTCAGCGCTGGCCATGATCTGATCATAGAGCGCATCACGGCGACGCAACGTCAGTTTCTTGCTGTCATTCAGCCCATCGGGGATAGCCGCCCTGTCCAGTACAACGGCAGCAGCCACAACGGGGCCGGCCAGCGGCCCGCGCCCGACCTCATCAACGCCAGCGACAAGAGCCAGGCCGCGCTGCACCGCGGCATCTTCAAAAGAATAATCAGGTTGTATCATGGTGCCAGTGACCAGACCGCAGCCCATGGCGCAACAAAAAAGGGCAGAGTGTCGTCAAAACACCCTGCCCCAAGGCGACGCGGCAACCGGGGCAAGGAACCGCGCGACACAGTACAAAAATGCTGCTGTGGATGCTGAAGTCTCACAATATCAAGGACCGACTTTGCCCTTGTGCGGGCTTACCAAAATGATGTTATTGAATATCAGACGGGTATCGGATCAGCTTAGACCATGAAAAATATTTCCTTCTCTCTTCTGATCTTTTGCCTTTCTGCAACTTTTGCGCAGGCTGCGTGTTATGCTGATTATAAAGCCAAGCAGGACAACCCCCTGCGGCTGCATTACGGTGTGACCGAAGTGCGTGGTGACTGTACTGTGTCAGCCGCCGAAGCACAGCTGCGTGACGGTCTTGCACGTGATGGATGGCAATTGTTGAATGTGCTGGGCGTCTTTGACGATTCCGGCCTGGAAGAACGAAGGGACAGCGCCGGTGAGTTCTACCTCCGCTACTGAATCGCGCGAAATCGGGAACCGGATCGTGGTGGCAGGCATTGCCGCCATTGTCGTGATTCTGGGTATTGCTGCGGTTTTGTTGTTTATCAACCTGCCCGATGCCAATGCCTTTAACATCCGCGTCGAACGGCTGTTCGTCGAAAACGACACGCTGACAGGTAATGCAGAAATCAAGCTACTGGAAATTCTGGCTCAATCGGGCACCGCGTTTTCCGACACGCTGGCGTCTTACCGTTTCGTGATTTTCGTGTTGCTGATATTTGCGACGGCCCTGCTGATCGCCGCTGTTGCCTTTCTGGTGATGCTGATCGCGCTAAACCGCCGCATGGGCCGGATCGAACGCCAAGGGATCGAAGTGAATTCGCTGCTTATCAGCCGCGACCAGAAATCCGTTTATTTGAATGATTTCGAGTTCAAGCTGACCGATGCAGCACTTGAAACCCTGTCGGTTCTGGCCGAAGCACGAATGGATGACGAAGTGCTGTCCGGAGCCGAGATCGAAGGTGTGATTTCCGGTCGTGACGCATCTGATTGTGACGAGGCAGCAGGCGCCACACGCATCAAACGCCTGCGCGACACATTGGGCAACCAGCTGGTCAGCGAATTGCTGATCAAGAACATCGCCCGCAAAGGCTATATGCTTGCCATCGACAAAAGCGTGATCCGGATGGTTTAGGTCCGGCGCAATGTGTCGCCCGCAGTCAGTTTAGGGCTTAGCGTCACGACCGTTTCGTTTTCCGTATCCAGCCCGGCATTGCGCGCCGCTATGATCTGCGCCGCCTTCACACCGATTTCACGGCGGCAGGCGTCCATCGTGGCCAGACGCCGGGGCAAACCATCCAGCAGCTCGACACCATTGAACGCAGCCAGTCCGATCTGGCCGGGGATGTCGATCCCCTGTTCCAGCAAGTACAGCAGCCCACCGGCGCCAATCATGTCGTTGGAATAATATAGAAAATCAAGATCAGGACTGCGCGTGATCATCTTGGCCGTCATCTCGCGGCCTTTGGCAAGGGCCGATCCGCCGGAATAGAATTCCTGATCCGCAATCTCGATCCCGGCCTTTGCCAGCGTGCGGGTGAACCCTTCAAAGCGTTTGCGCGCGCGGTGGTCCAGCGGCATTTTCGTGCCCATGAACCCGATCCGCTTATAACCAGCCGAGATGATTTCTTCGGCCATTTTGCGCCCTGCACGGCGATGCGAGATGCCGACACAGGTATCGATTGGCTCGCCATCGATATCCATGATCTCGACCACCGGAATACCGGACTGTCGCAACATCGCACGGGACGCTTCGGAATGTTCCAGCCCCGCGATGATGACGCCGGACGGCCGCCAGGACAGCATCTCGAACAGGACTTTTTCTTCCTTTTCGGGCATGTAATCGGTCACACCGACGACGGGCTGCAATTCGGTATCTTCCAGCACCTCGGATATGCCTGCCAGTACCTCTGGAAACACCATATTGCCCAAAGACGGGATGATCACCGCAACCAGATTGACATGCGACGACGCCAGTGCACCTGCGATTTTGTTGGGCACATAGCCCAGCCGTTTCGCGGCATCCTGCACCTTTTGGCGGGTCGCATCGCTGACATCCCCTTTATTTCGTAGGACGCGGCTGACAGTCATCTCGCTGACACCGGATGCTTCGGAAACGTCGCGCAATGTCAGGGGGCGTTTATGGTCGTTGGTCAAAGCAGGCATCCTGTCTTTCGTTTCGCCAAGGTTAGCGGGCCTTTGAGACGTTGACCAGACAAGCAAACGCAGGCATTGAATAAACCGGCGGCCCCGTGGCTCAACAGGATAGAGCAGCCCCCTCCTAAGGGGCAGGGTGCAGGTTCGAATCCTGCCGGGGTCACCAGAAACATCTGTCAGCCTATCGGGTTACTCCGGCTTCGCACGGATTATGCCCCCCGCCCTTGTGTGCGACACTAAGACTTATCCCTTCACTGCGCCGTCGCTAAGGCCCGAGACAAGATAACGCTGTGCAATCAGGAATACGACCGTGATTGGCAGCCCTGACAGAATGGCCGCTGCGGCGAAATTACCCCAGAGATAACGAAACTCGTTGAGGTAAAGCCGCGACCCGACGGCCAGCGTCATATTCGCCTCGGACCGGATCAGCACGGATGCGATGGGATAGTCGTTCACAAAACCGATGAAGGCCAGCACGAAAACAACCGACATGATCGGCACGGCGAGCGGTAGAAAGATGTAGCGGAAGGTCTGCCACGGCGTCGCGCCATCAATGGCGGCGGCCTTGTCCAGCGCGGTGTCGATGGAATCAAAATAACCTTTGATCGTCCAGATATGCAGCGTCACGGCGGACAGGTAGATTGCGATCAGTGCGACATGGCTGTCCAGTCCCATGACAGGTGTCACCGCCCCCAGTGCATCGAAAATTGCATAGATCGCCACTAGCGCCAAGGTGGTGGGAAACATCTGGATCAGGAACAGGCTGTCCAGCAGCACGGCCTTGCCCCTGATCCTGATCCGGCTGAACGCGTAGGCCGATATGGTGGACAAAGCCAGCACACCGACACCGGCAATCACCCCGATCTTGATCGAATTCCACATCCAAAGCAGCACCGGATAAGGCGGTGTCACCACCGTGCCATTGGCGCGAGTGTAATTCAGCCCCAAGGCCAGATACCAATGTTCCAGCGTCGGATTGCTGGGCCAGATTGATCCAGTGGCGAAATTCCCCTCGCGGAACGAGATTGAGACGACCACGAGGAACGGAAACAGGATTAGCACCAGAAAGATGATCAGAAACCCATGAGCCAGAATTTTCTTGCGGCGCAGGTCGGCAGGGCGTTCGACTATCATGGCAAGCCTCCTTACACGCGGCCAGCGCGGCGGTTGGCCGCCCGGCGCATCGCCACAAAGTTGAGATAGGAAATCGCGGCGACCACGACAAAGATCAGCAAGGTGATCGCACCCGCCAGGCCGAATTGCTGCGAACTGTCGTTAAAGGCCATCCGATAGGTGAACGAGGCCAGAATATCGGTTTGCCCAGCCGGTATCACGGTGCCCGGAATATCAGGCAGGCCCTGCGTCAGTAGCAAAACAAGCACCAGATTGTTGAAGTTGAAGGCGAAGGCCGCGATCAACAGCGGCAGGAATGGCGGGATGATCTGCGGCAGGGTGATGGTAAAGAACACCCGCGCCGAGGATGCGCCTTCCAGCGCCGCGGCCTTTTTATGATCTGCTGGCACCGACTGCAGGAACCCCATGGCCAGCAGCATCATATAAGGATAGCCCAGCCAGGTGTTTACGATCAGCAACATGACCCGCGCCAATGTGCCATCGGTGAACCATGTTGGGCTGATCCCGAACAGCGCGTTCAGGATCAGGTTGATCTCGCCAAAATTCTGGTTGAACAGCCCGCGAAACACGAGGATCGAGATGAAAGCAGGCACAGCGTAGGGCAGGATCAAAAGGATGCGATACAGCGACTTGAACCGCAGATGTTCCCATTGCAGGATTACCGCCAGCGTCAGCCCCACTGCAAAGGTCAACACGACAGAGGCAGTCGCAAAAATCAGTGTCCAAATGAAGATGCTGACCATTGGTCCGCGGATACCGCGGGAATTGAACACCCTTTCAAAATTGCCGAAACCGATGTTGACGCGCCAGCCGGGGGGGACGGTCGCGCCTTCAGGCGTGACAAAAAAACCGCGACCATGATCGGCGGTCAGGGTCACGTCATCGGCTGTGCGCAGCAGGCTGTCTTCGTCGATGCGGATGAAATCAGGTGTCACGGTAGCAAAGGTCCGCAGCCCCGAATTGCGCAATTCACGCCCGTCCGGTGTTGTCAGCACCAGCGCCTGCAATCCGCTGCGCAAGGCCACAGCATCGCGCGGGGTCAGCAGGTCTATCGGGCTGTCGCCGGGCGTCAGTTCCGCCTCGGCCGGTGCGTCGAGGGTGACGGGCTCTGACAGCAGTCCAGCCTCGGGCATCCAGATGCGATAGCCGTCATCGTCGCGTGCCACGGCAAAGGGTTGTTCGGTCTCAGGATCAACGGTGCCGCGTGCTGTCAGCACCGATACTGCGCGTTCATAGGTCAGCAGGTTGAAGGATGAATAATTCGTAAACCCCAGATAGATCGTATAGATCACCGGGAAGGCGATAAAGATCAGCACTGCCGCGACACCCGGAAAGATAAACCGCGCCCCGTAAAAGCGGTTCGTGCCAAAGACGATCGCCACACCCACCGCCAGCGCCAAAAGGATCGCCCCGAACAAAGGCTGCGCAAGCATGTAAAGATAGAAGGCACCGAACAGCAGGCCAAGCGTCACGATGCCTACGCCCACCAATCGTGGCACGGCTGCCAGACGCGGCACCTGATCTTTGTCTTTGTGCGCAAGATCGACTGATGCGGTCATGCAAGGACCTCCCCCTTCCCCGTCAAAAGCTGGCGGCGGGTGATCCCGCCGCCAGCCCCGCCAGATTTATTCGCCTTTGATCCGCGCAGCGGCGTCGTTCAGTGCATCTTCGGGTGATTGCGCACCGGTGGTGATATTGGTCAGGGCTGGGGCCATCGCGCTCCAGAATGCGCCCATTTCTGGGTTGGATGGCATCGGAATACCATCAGCTGCAACGGCCAGCATGGCGCTGACAAGCGGGTCATCCTGTTCCCCAGCTGCCGACATATCGGCCAATGCACCGACACCGCCATTGGCGTTCCATATTGCCAGACCTTCATCGGTTGCCAGATAGTTTTCGATGAATTCGACCGCCAGATCCTGGTTGGGTGAGGCCGCGTTGATCCCCAGTACCTGCACGCCAAGGAACGGCGGCGTGACCTGTCCGTTCACGGTCGGGATCGGGGCGACACCTATGTCAATACCAGCGGCGCGATAGCCTGCCCAACTCCACGGGCCGTTGATGACCATGGCGACGTCGCCATTGGCCATGGCCCCATCCATGACGCCGTAATCTACGCCCGCAGGCAAGATGCCGTCATCGAACAGGGATTTCAGCACCTCGGCCCCGGCAATGGCGCCTGCATTATTCACACCGGTTGTGCTGCCATCATAGCTGTTGTCGACCTTCTGAAAGGCAAAGCCGCCACCGGCCATCAGCATCGGAAAGGTGAAATAGGTATTCGTATAATCCCACAGGATCGGTGCCTTACCATCGGCGATGTCGAGAGTTCCGATATCAGCGAAATCGGCGGGCGGGGTGTCGATCAGATCGCGGTTGTAGATCAGAGTCACGGCCTCGACCCCGACAGGATAGCCCCATGTCCGGCCGTCGAAATTGACCGCATCCATTGCAGCGGGCAGTACACCTTCGGCCCAAGCCGCGGATGGATTGACCGGCGCCAACAGGCCACCGGCGGACCATTCGCCAAAACGGTCATGGGCATGCATGACGATATCGGGGCCGTCACCTGTGGCCGCGGCTTGCTGGAACTTTTCGGGCAGATCGGGGTCCACCACCTCGATCACGACATCGACGCCGAAATCTTCGGTAAAGCGTGCAGCTACTTCGGCCAATGCCCCCTGATCGCGGTTTGCGCCGGTCCAGATCAGCAATTTTCCATCTTCCAGCGCAAAGGCTGGCGCGGTGGTCAGCAATAACAGCGCTGTCGCGCTCAAGGTTTTGATCAGTGTCATGTGGTTATCCTCCCTACGAAAAACCGGTGGTGTGATCCGCAGCCTGTCAGGCCACGGCAGTTTGAAGTTCCATGGCAAGCGTCAGCGCGGTGTCCGAGGCAAGATAGACATACCCCCGCGCGGGCAGCCTGATGATATCAGCGTGCAACGTGGCATGCTGCGGGCCTGTTGCGATAGCCTGCCCTGTCAGATGCAGGTCCTGTGGCTGGTCCGTCAGATTGAAAATGCCGGTCAATACCTGCCCTTCATGGCTGCGGCTGATCGCAAGGATCGGTTCGGGCAGATCATGAAATGTCGTGCTGCCCAGCCGCAATTCCGGCCTTGCTCGCCGAAACGCAAGCGCCACCCGATAGCTTGCCAGCACGGAATCATTCTGCTTTTCGACCAGATCAAGCGCGCGCTGCGCCTGTGGCGCCTTGACCGGCAACCATGGTTCACCGGTGCTGAAACCTGCATTGGGTGCAGTGTGATCCCATGTCATCGGAGTACGGCATCCGTCGCGCCCCTTGTATTCTGGCCAGAAGGCGATGTTGGCCGTGTCGCGCAATTCCTGGAAAGCGATGTCGGTTTCGATCTGGCCAAGCTCCTCGCCCTGATAAAGGCCCAGCGCGCCCGGAAAGGCGATCAGCAGATTGATGGCCTGTCGTGCAACGGCAGTTTCATTCTCGCCTGGTTTTGCCCAGCGCGTGGTATGGCGCTGGACGTCATGGTTGGAAAACGACCAGCAAGGCCAACCGTCAATCGCACCTTGCAAAAACCCTTCAATACAGCGGCGGAAATGGCCTGCACTTTGGTCGTGGCTAAGCATGGCAAAGGAATAGGCCATGTGCAGCTTGTCGGCGCCCGCAGTATATTCACCCATGATCTCGACCTGACGCTGACCCATGTCGCCCACTTCGCCAATCATCATCGTTGGGCCGTATTCATCGGTCAGCGCCCGCATCCGGCGCAGGACAGTCAGATTATGCGGCTGGGTTTTGGAATGAATGTGCGCCTGCGCCTCGTAGGGATTGTTGGGGAAATCCTTCCAGTCAGAGGGTGGATTGTCGCGCAGTGCGGGATCATGAACAAAAAAGTTGACCGTATCCAGCCGGAACCCGTCCACCCCGCGATCAAGCCAGAACCGCATCGTTTCAAGTAACGCGTCAACCATTGCGGGGCAGTGAAAGTTTAGGTCCGGCTGTTCAGTCAGAAAGTTATGTAGGTAATACTGCTTGCGGCGCGTGTCGAACTGCCATGCGGAACCGCCAAAAACCGACAGCCAGTTGTTTGGCGGTGTGCCATCAGGCTTGGGATCCGCCCAGACATACCAATCTGCCTTGGGGTTGCCACGGCTTGCGCGACTTTCCACGAACCACGGATGCTGGTCGCTGGTATGGCTCAGAACCTGATCGATGATGACCTTAAGGTCCAGATCATGCGCCCGCGCGATCAGACAGTCGAAATCGGCGATCGTGCCGAACAATGGGTTCACACCTGTATAATCAGAAACATCATAGCCCATATCGCGGTCGGGCGAGGTAAAGAAAGGCGACAGCCACACCACATCCACGCCAAGGGATGCAATATGGTCAAGCCGCTGCGTGATGCCGTTCAGATCACCGACGCCATTACCGGTCGTATCCTGAAAGGACCGCGGATAGACCTGATAAATCACGGCGTCACGCCACCATTCCCGCATCTGCAACCGCCCCTGACATTTGGAACAAGCCGTTCCCGATTCGGCCATACGATAGCAAGGGACTTACAGAACTCAAAACGTTTTGGAACAAAGTATCATAGATAAAATCGGCATCATTAGTTGTTCTTGCCAGATTTTAAATCCGTTGCTAGCCTCTATCTCAAAACATTTTGAAAGATCAAAGCCAGATGGCCACGCTCAAGGATATCGGGATTGAACTGGGGCTATCAGTCGCCACGGTCAGCCGTGCGCTCAATGGCTTTCCCGAGGTTAATGCCCGCACCCGTGACCGCGTGCGACAGACCGCTGATAGGCTGGGCTATCGCCCCAACAGGATCGCGCAACGCCTTGTCACGGGCCGGTCAGGGATGGTCGGGATGATTGCCCGCATTCAGCCGGACATGTCATCCGACATGATCTTTTTCGAGATGCTGACAGGTCTGACAGCGGCACTGGCGGCCCGCGACACCGATCTTGTCTTTGCTGTCGATCAGTCTGACGAACCGGTGCTGCCCTATCAGCGCTTGCTGGAACGCGGTATTCTTGACGGGTTCATCCTGAATGCGCCAGTGCCCGGCGATCCGCGCGTGACATGGCTAAAGGCCCGCGGGGTCCCGTTTGTCGTGCACGGTCAGGATCAGGTGCAGGTTGATTACCCCTTTTACGGTATCGACAACCGCGCAGTGATGGTGGATTCCGTTGACCTTCTTGCAGCGCTCGGGCATCGGCGTATTGCATTTCTGAATGGCGAACTGCGGTTGGCTTTTGCCAATGACAGGCTAGCAGCGTTCCGCAATGCGATGGCCGCCGAGGGACTGTCGGTTCCCGATCATTTCATCGCCAGCGACGATCCTAGTGAAAACTACGGATATGGGCGTGGCCTTGCAATGCTGTCAGGGCGCCTTGGGCCGCGGCCAACGGCTATTGTCTGCGGATCAACATTGACTGCAGCTGGTGTCTTGCGCGCAGCGCGTGACCTGTCACTTAATGTACCGGGCGATTTAAGCGTGATGGCGCATGATGACGCCTTACCAAAACACCGTGCGACCAATTTTTCGCCAGCCCTAACGGTGACCCGCGCGCCCATGCGTGACGCATGCGTGCCATTGGCCAATCATCTGGTCGATCATATCGACGGAGTTGCGGCGGCGCAGCTTCAAACCCTGATCCGGGCGGATGTGATCGTGCGCAATTCAACCGGCCCGGTTCCTGAGGAAGGGAAAGATCCATGGCACTCGACACAATGACGAACAATCGTTTTGCGATGCAGACCCGCAAGCTGGTCAAAAGCTATGGCGCGGTCCATGTCCTGCACGATATCGACATTGACATGGCCCAAGGCGAATTTCTGGTGCTGGTCGGCCCGTCTGGTTGCGGCAAGTCCACGCTGTTGAACTGTATCGCAGGGCTGGAACACACCAGCGGTGGCACCTTGATGATCGGCGGGCGCGATGTGACGCAAGAACCTCCCAAAGACCGTGACATCGCGATGGTTTTCCAAAGCTACGCCTTGTATCCGACCATGACCGTTGCTGAAAATATCGGCTTTGGCATGAAGATCCGCAAACTGCCCCGTGCCGAGATTGAAGCAAAAACCCGCGAAGTCGCAGACCTGTTGCAGATCGGTCATTTGCTTGACCGTCAGCCAAGCCAGCTTTCTGGTGGGCAAAGACAGCGTGTCGCGATGGGTCGCGCGCTGGTGCGTGATCCGAAACTGTTTCTTTTTGATGAACCTCTATCAAATCTGGATGCCAAGTTGCGGGTTGAAATGCGCGCAGAGATTAAAAAACTGCACAAACGCACAAAGGCAAGCATCGTCTATGTTACCCACGACCAGATCGAGGCGATGACATTGGCCAGCCGGATTGTGGTACTGAAAGACGGCCATGTGCAGCAGATTGGCACCCCGCAGCAAATTTACGACACGCCTGCCAACACTTTTGTGGCCGATTTCATGGGGTCCCCCCCGATGAACCTGATCGCTGCCAATGTGACGGAACACGGGCTGGCAGTCGACGGCATGACGCTTGATATGGGGCCATCGTGGTCTTCAACCGGGCTGCCGCAGCAGGTCACTTTGGGAATACGGCCAGAACATTTTGCATTGTCGGCAGGTGCCGCAGACCTGACGATCACACCGGT
>PUNR01000334.1 GCA_003551805.1 Loktanella sp. | reverse complement strand
TGGCCCGCTTCTGTGAAGGCGTGGGCACCAACACAATCGACATCGCCAATTCGTCGCGTGCTATCCGCGATTCAGAGCGTGAAGCCTGTGCCGCCAACGGCGTGACTGACATCATCGAAGTTCGTATCGGTTATGACGGCATCGTCTTCGCCAGCGACATCAACGGTCCCGAATTTGCGTTCACGCCAGAACATTGGTTCCAGGCGCTGGCTGCCAACGTGATCGTCAACGGTGAAATCGTACCGAACACATTCAGCAACTGGTCCGAGATCGACCCCGCGCTGCCCGACCAACCAATTCTGGCCTTCATTCCCGGCACACGCCATGGCACACGCGAAGTGTTTGAAGAGCGCGTCCTTGAAGTCGGCTGTGAAACGTCCGGCGCTGAAGAATTGCTGGAAGACGGCGGCTGTATCGCGCTTCGCACCGATGGTGTGTCGAACGACATCGACGGCGATTACACAGAAACACTGGCCCGCGTTGCATCGAACCCGGACGGGATCGGCGTGTTCGGTCTGGCATTTTATGAAAACAACACCAACACACTGCAAGTTGCAACGATGGACGGCATTATCCCGACCGTCGAATCGATCTCGACCGGTGAATACCCCGTGTCGCGCCCGCTGTTCTTTTACATGAAGAAAGCGCATCTTGACGTGATCCCCGGCCTGAAAGAATTTGCGATGTTCTTCGTGTCTGATGAAATCGCAGGCCCAACAGGTCCGCTGGCCCAGTATGGACTGGTGTCCGATCCAGAGCTGGCATCGGTTCGTGAAACCATCGAAAACGAAACGGTCATGAACTAATCATGCCCACAGCCGGGGTGCCAGATGCTGGCACCCCGGCACTTTTCACACATGCCACCTTTTGCCGACAGATCAGATGCCCTGACTGGTTTGGCCCATCCGAAATACAGGATAAATCATGCATACTTCGTGGCTTTTGATCGTTCTTGTCGTGCTTGCCGGTATCAGTTTTTACCTAGGACGATCACGCGCGATGCAATCTGCCGGTGGCGACATGCGGCAACTGCATTCGTTACCTAATTTTTACGGCTGGAATGTCGCATTGGCGTCGCTGGTTCCGGCTGTCGTGATTTTTGCATTGTGGCAGGCAGTGCAGCCCAACATCATCAATCGCTCTGTCGTATCGATGGTCACCACCGAAGAGCTTACCGGCGGTGCATTGAACCTTGTCATGAGCGATGTGCGCCGGATCGCCAACGGTCTGGATGCCGCCATCAGCCGGGGCGTTATGTCCGCGTCCGAGGCGCGTGACCTGTCCGTAGGTGATGCGTCAATCCGCCAACAATTATCGGCTGTCGGCACGGTCGTGGGCGCAGAGGTCAGCGACAATGTCCTGCTGGCGGCCCAAAGATACCGCGCAATGACTGCGACCGGTTCTTTGATGCAGACAGCATTGGTCTTGATCGTGGCGGTTGCCGGTGCGCTTTACGGCCTGCGCCAGACGAACCGCGATTTCCGCGCCCGGGTGTCAGTCGAAACTGTTGTGCGCGCAGTGCTGATTTTTGCTGCAACGGTCGCTATCATGACCACCGTCGGGATCGCGTTTTCGCTGATCTTCAACACGATCAAGTTTTTCAACCTGCACCCGGCGTCTGATTTCCTGTTCGGCACGACCTGGAACCCGCTTTTCCGCGGCGGGTCGTCATTGGGGATTTTGCCGCTTCTTTGGGGTACGTTCTACATCTCGATCATAGCACTGCTGGTTGCTGTGCCGATCGGGTTGTTTTCCGCGATCTATCTGGCGGAATATGCCAGCCCCGCAGCGCGGTCCATCATCAAGCCTGCGCTTGAGGTGCTGGCTGGTATTCCCACGATTGTTTACGGCCTTTTCGCCCTGCTGACGGTCGGGCCTTTGCTGGTCAGTGCCTTTGGCCCGAACGGGTTTCTGGGCTTGGGCTGGATGCGTGGCGGCAGTGCCGTTATCACCGCCGGTCTGGTCATGGGCGTGATGTTGATCCCTTTCGTAAGCTCGCTGTCGGACGATATCATCAACGCCGTCCCGCAATCCATGCGCGACGGATCATACGGGCTGGGCGCTACGAAATCCGAAACCGTGCGTATGGTGGTACTGCCAGCAGCCCTGCCCGGCATCGCCGGCGCCGTTCTTCTGGCGGCATCCCGCGCGATCGGTGAAACCATGATCGTGGTGCTGGGTGCAGGTGCCGCCGCGCGCCTGTCGCTGAACCCGTTCGAGGCGATGACGACCGTCACAGCCAAGATCGTTGCACAGCTTACCGGCGACAATGACTTCAACTCCCCCGAGGCGCTGGTCGCCTTTGCACTGGGGACAACCCTGTTTGTCATTACGCTGATTTTGAACGTTGCCGCACTTTATATCGTGCGCAGATACCGGGAGCAGTATGAATGACTGACGCCGCCACACCTTCCACGACACCCGGCAATCCCGCTAGCAAAAAAGGATCGTTGCTGGTCACGGATGCGCGCACGAAAAAGCGCAACAATGCCGAAAAGCGGTTTCGCGCCTATGGCATTACTGCAATTTCGGTCGGCGTGATCTTTTTGGCGACCTTGCTATATTCGATTGTCGGCAATGGCGCAGGTGCGTTCACCCAAACCTTTATCGCCGTGGACATCGCTTTGCCCGAAGAAACGCTTGACCCCGAAGGCAATCGTGACCGCAGCGAAATGAGCCGGGTATCCACCTTTGGCTATAACCCGTTGATCCAGCAGGCGCTGGCTGAAAAGATTGCTAGCTTGAATATCGAAACCGAAGTGCCCGAAGCAGCATTTGGACAGCTCCTTTCGCCGGGGGCTGCAGCACAAGTCCGCACGACAGTATTGAACAATCCCGATTTGATCGGCCAGACAGTGCGGTTTGACATTCTCGCCTCCAGTCGGGTGGACGGGTATTTCAAAGACCGCGTGTCGCGCGTATCACTGTTGCGCGACAGCAATCTGTCGCCGGCGCATCTCGATATTGTTGATGAATTGCGCGATCAGGGCTTTGCTGCGAAAAAGTTCAACCTTGCCTTTATCACCGGGTCCGACGCATCCGAAAGCCGTCCTGAAAGCGCCGGCATTGGCGTGTCGATGATCGGTTCGCTAGCAATGATGCTGGTGGTCCTGCTGTTGTCACTGCCCATCGGTGTCGCGGCGTCGATCTATCTCGAAGAATTCGCACCCAAGAACTGGTTCACTGACCTGATCGAGGTCAATATCTCGAACCTTGCCGCAGTGCCGTCTATCGTGTTCGGTATTCTGGGACTTGCGTTGTTCATTCAGTTCGCGCAACTGCCGCAGTCGGCACCCTTGGTTGGTGGACTTGTGCTGACGCTTATGACCTTGCCGACCATCATCATTTCGACCCGGGCTGCGCTGAAATCGGTGCCACCGTCTATTCGTGATGCCGCGCTGGGTGTGGGGGCGTCGAAAAATCAGGCTGTTTTCCACCATGTACTACCCTTGGCGATGCCAGGCATCCTGACCGGTACGATCATCGGTCTGGCGCAGGCTTTGGGGGAAACTGCCCCGCTTTTGCTGATCGGCATGGTCGGGTTTATCGCGTCCAATTACCCTGACGGTATTTCTGCTGCGTTCATGTCGCCAAATTCCGCGATGCCCGCACAGATCTACGAATGGGCCAAACGCGCCGATCCGGCCTATTACGAACGCGCCTGGGGGGGGATCATCATCCTGCTCGGGTTCCTGATGACCATGAACATCATCGCAGTAATCCTCCGTCGCCGCTTTGAACGCCGCTGGTAAAGGACCCACACCATGGATGACCTCAGAATAATCGAAAGAACATCGAATATGAACGACATCAAAATTTCTGCCAAGGGCGTGCAGGTTTTTTACGGCGACACCCATGCTATCAAAGACGTTGACGTCGAAATCGCGGACAAGACCGTCACCGCTTTTATCGGGCCATCGGGCTGCGGCAAATCCACATTCCTGCGCTGTCTGAACCGGATGAACGACACAATCGACATCTGCCGCGTCGAGGGTAGCATTGCCATCGACGGGCAGGATATCTACGACAAGCGCGTCGATCCGGTGCAACTGCGTGCCAAAGTCGGCATGGTGTTTCAAAAGCCGAACCCCTTCCCAAAATCAATCTACGACAATGTTGCCTACGGTCCGAAAATCCACGGCCTCGCGCGGACCAAGGCTGATCTCGATGAAATTGTCGAAGCGTCTCTGCGCCGCGCGGCCCTGTGGAACGAGGTCAAAGATCGTCTGCAAGCCCCCGGCACCGGCCTGTCGGGTGGCCAGCAGCAGCGCCTGTGCATCGCCCGCGCTGTGGCAACCGCGCCCGAAGTTTTGCTGATGGACGAACCCTGTTCAGCGCTTGACCCCATCGCCACAGCACAGGTTGAAGAATTGATCGATGAATTGCGTCAGCAGTTTTCGGTGGTCATCGTCACCCACTCGATGCAGCAGGCCGCCCGTGTCAGCCAGAAAACGGCGTTCTTCCATCTTGGAAACCTGGTGGAATTCAATGACACCGACCAGATTTTTACGAACCCGCAGGACCCACGCACCGAAAGCTATATCACCGGCCGTATCGGATAAGGATCAAAAGTTATGAACGATCAACACATTGTCGCCTCGTTTGATCGGGACCTGGAAAGCATTCAGTCCTCGGTTATTAAAATGGGCGGGCTCGTCGAACAGGCGTTGGCCGATGCGGCCAAGGCACTGAAATCCCGCGATGCTGATCTTGCTGAAGTAGTGCGCAAAGGTGACAAGGTCATCGATGAACTCGATCTTCATGTCAAAACAGACGCAGCGCGGCTGCTGGCGTTGCGCTCTCCCACTGCCAAAGACCTACGTCTTGTCTTGGCGGTTATGGAAATCAGCTCGCATCTTGAACGCTGCGGAGATTATGCAAAAAATATTGCAAAACGGACCCAGGCGATGTCGGGCGCGGGCGCCATAACCGGCACCTTATCCGACCTTGGGCGCATGTCCGCCTTTGTCGAAAACATGATCAACGATGTGCTGGACGCATTTATCCAGCGCGACGTCGCCAAAGCCGAAGAGATTATTGAACGCGATCTAGAGGCGGATCAGATTTACAACACGCTGTTCCGGTCTTTCCTGACCCATATGATGGAAGACCACAAAAATATCGCCGTGGGCATGCATCTGCATTTCATTGCCAAGAATATCGAACGGATAGGTGATCATGCCACCGGTATTGCGGAACAGACGATCTATGCCGTGACCGGCAAACTGCCCGAAGATGACCGCCCCAAATACGACCGTATAGCTTTGGAACTTCATGAAAGTGACCTTTGATGTATGACTTGCAACCGTCAGTCCTTGTCGTCGAGGATGAACCGGCACAGCGCGAAGTGCTTGCCTACAACCTCGAAAGTGAAGGTTTTCGTGTCATCAAGGCAGCCGATGGCAACGAGGCCCTTTTGCTGGTCAAGGAAGAACAGCCAGATCTGATCCTGCTTGACTGGATGCTGCCCGGCACGTCCGGCATCGAAATTTGCCGCCAGATCAAAAGCCGCCCCGCGTTCCGAATGACGCCTATCATCATGCTATCCGCGAGGTCCGAAGAGGTGGATAAGGTACGCGGGCTGGAGACCGGGGCGGACGATTACATGTCCAAACCCTACTCTATCATCGAGTTGCTGGCGCGGGTCAAAGCGCATCTGCGCCGGTCGCGCCCTGCTGCAATGGGCGAAAGACTAAATTATGACGATATCATGCTCGATTTCGAAACCCACAAGGTGTTTCGCGGCGAACATGAGTTACGCCTTGGGCCAACCGAATTTCGTTTGTTGACCACCTTCATGGAAAAACCCGGCCGCGTCTGGAGCAGGGACCAGTTGCTTGATCGGGTCTGGGGGCGCGATATTTACGTTGATACCCGCACCGTGGACGTCCATGTGGGCCGCTTGCGCAAAGTGCTGGGCAGTCACGGAGGTACTGATTTGATCCGCACCGTCCGTGGTGCCGGTTATGCTTTGGGATAGGAACCGCATCCTGCCGGTAAAGGCCCTTGCTGACCGGCGCAGGGCACTGATCCTGTGGGTCAGTGAAACCACCCTACCGTCTGCGATCGCGCAAGCTTGCGATCTGGCAGCCATCAACGTTCTGGTAGCTAAAAATTTTGATATTTGTCTGTCGCATGTTGCGGCGTACAAACCCGATCTTGTCCTACAGGACATCGCTTTGACGGGAACATGGCCTGATTTTATAAATCATGTTGCCAAACAACGCGTTACGCCCAGTTTGCCTGTGCTGGATTTCGTGGGTGAACCGAACACCTTTCTGAACTTGGGGCCCAAGTCAAATACAGCCGAGGCATTGTTAACTATAAAAGGATTGTTGCGCCGCGAACGCCCGTGTGCGCTCAATGACACCCGACAAGTGGGGGAATTCAGCCTTGATGTGGCCAGTTTCAAGCTTTTTCATGCGACAGATTGGGTAGGCATTTCCAAGGCTGATTTATGCATCCTTGGGCCGTTTTTTGATGTTCCGGACATCGTGTTTGACCGATGTTCATTGGCCCGCCTCGTTTTTGGAAGTACCGGTATGTGTTATAGTTCGCGCACAATTGACGCCCAAGTGTCCCGTATGCGGCGATACGTAAATGCTCACCTTGGTGTGGATCCAATACGCTCGGTCCGTGGCGTCGGTTACGCCTTGGCAAGTGACAACTTTCGTAGTCATTTTTCCTGACTGACTTTTTCGTAATAATTTCATGCAAAGCCTTGTTTGTATGGGAGGAACCAAGGGGCAACGTATCCAGCGATTTATGAAATTTTTGTAAAACACCGCAAAATGAATTGCCTATAATGATATTTCGTATATTCGCGAAATATGGAAATTGATATCTATACCCGCCTGACGACCCTTGGCCATCCGCAACGGCTTGCCGTGTTTCGGCTGCTGATGCGGCGCTATCCGGATCAGGTGCCGGCGGGGGAACTTGCGACCGCGCTGGACATCAAGCCATCCACCTTGTCTGGCTATCTCGCGTCGCTGGTGCAGGCAGGGCTTGTCAGTCAACAACGGATTGCCACATCGCTGCAATATAGCATTGCTATGGATGCCGTGAACGCGACGTTTCAGGACCTTTACAACGATTGCTGTCGGGGCAGGCCCGACCTTTGCGCACCTGCGCCAATTGGACAGATTCCCATGACACAGACCCATTACAACGTGCTGTTCATCTGCACCGGCAATTCTGCCCGTTCGATATTTGCAGAATCAATCCTGCGCAAGGAAGCAGGGGACCGGTTCACGGCCTATTCCGCAGGCACCATGCCCCAGTCGAACCTGAACCCTTTCGCGCTCGATGTGTTGCGCGCCAAAGGACATGACACAGCGCCGCTACAATCCAAAAATGTCGGCGTGTTTACCGACCCGGATGCCCCCGCTTTTGATTTTGTCTTCACTGTCTGCGACCAAGCCGCGAACGAGGAATGCCCAGCCTGGTCAGGCCAGCCGATCAGCGCCCATTGGGGCATGCCAGATCCGGTCAAGGCGACGGGGACGGATGCGGAAAAAAGCCTCGCGTTTCAGCGGGCCTACGGTGCGCTGCACAACCGGATCAAGCTGTTCACCGCCTTACCGCTCGCCAGCCTCGACCGGATGTCGCTGCAAAAAGCCGTCGATGACATCGGCCGCAACAAAGAGGATTTGAACCAATGACGACCTATGCGATCAACGGTCTGGGCCGCATCGGAAAACTTGCGTTGAAACCCTTGCTTGAAAAAGGCGCAAAGATCGCGTGGATTAACGATGCCGTCGGCGATCCGGCGATGCATGCACATCTGCTGGAATTTGATACGGTGCACGGGCGGTGGAACGCGGATTTTGCGCATGACGCGGACAGCGTGACTGTCAACGGCACACGCCTGCCCTTTATCGGGACAAAGGACATCAACGCCCTGCCACTGGGCGGCGTTGATGTGCTGATCGACTGCACCGGTGTGTTCAAGACAGAGGCCAAGATCGCACCGTATTTTGCCGCAGGTGTGAAAAAGGTCGTTGTTTCTGCGCCCGTCAAGGACGGGCCGACCGCAAATATCGTCTATGGCGTCAACAACGACGTATATAATCCGGCGCAGCACAACATCATCACGGCAGCGTCTTGCACCACCAATTGTCTAGCCCCGGTGGTCAAGGTCATTCTGGAAGGGATCGGGATCAGGCACGGCTCTATCACGACAATTCATAACGTTACCAACACGCAAACCATCGTTGACCGCCCTGCCAAAGACCTGCGCCGCGCGCGATCTGCGCTGAATTCGCTGATCCCCACGACCACTGGCAGCGCCACGGCGATCACGCTGATCTATCCCGAACTCACCGGCAAGCTGAACGGCCATGCAGTAAGGGTGCCGCTGTTGAACGGTTCGCTGACCGATTGCGTGTTCGAAGTGGACCGCGAAACAACGGTGCAAGAGGTCAACGCCCTGCTGAAAGCCGCCGCCGATGGCCCGTTGAAGGGTATTCTGGGATACGAGGAACGCCCGCTGGTATCAACCGATTACACCAATGACACACGTTCGGGTATCGTCGATGCGCCGTCTACGATGGTCGTGAACGGGACACAGGTAAAGCTTTACGTCTGGTATGACAACGAAATGGGCTATGCGCATCGTCTGGCCGACGTAGCGTTGATGGTCGGGGCATCGCTGTGACCGCTGCTGCCAGACCCGAAGGCTTCAGCGCCTATATCGCCGTTACCGCCTCTTATTGGGCCTTCATGCTGACCGATGGCGCATTGCGGATGCTGGT
This sequence comes from Loktanella sp., assembly GCA_003551805.1. GTDB lineage: Bacteria > Pseudomonadota > Alphaproteobacteria > Rhodobacterales > Rhodobacteraceae > Yoonia. Next base: position 1,833 of record PUNR01000334.1, on the reverse strand, counting down.
GCTTCTGCATTTTCACACACTGGGATTTTCGCCGGTGCAACTGGCTTATCTCTTTGTTCTTTATGAAGTCGCGGGGATTGTCACCAACCTGTCGGCAGGTTGGATCGCGGCACGGTTCGGGTTGACCTTTACGCTATATGCAGGGCTGGGATTGCAGGTTTTGGCCTTGCTGGCGCTGGCGCAGCTTGATCCGGCTTGGGCGATTGGTGCATCGGTGGTCTTTGTCATGCTGGTACAGGGTGCTAGCGGTGTGGCCAAGGATCTGGCCAAGATGGCGTCGAAATCCGCCGTCAAACTGCTGGCACCGGACGGGCAGGCAGGGCTTTTCCGCTGGGTGGCTTTGCTGACCGGATCAAAGAATGCGGTCAAGGGTCTGGGCTTTTTGCTGGGTGCAGCACTGCTGGCCACCATCGGCTTTGTCGGGGCGGTGCTGGCGATGGCTGCGGCGCTTACGGTTATCCTGATCGCGGTGCTGGTATTCATGCCATCAGGCCTGCCCAAAGGGCGCAAGGGTGCCAAGTTTTCTGAAGTCATTTCCAAATCCCATAACGTCAACTGGCTAAGTGCGGCGCGTGTGTTTCTGTTCGGTGCGCGCGATATCTGGTTTGTCGTCGGCATCCCAATCTATTTCTACGCGGTCCTGTCGGATGGGACAGTCGCAGGCAACCGCACTGCGTTTTTCCTGATCGGGACTTTCATGGCGGTCTGGATCATCCTTTATGGCGCGGTGCAGGCATCAGCCCCCAAGGTACTGCGCGCGGCGACACGGCCAGCGGGCGAATTGATTGGTGCGGCGCGGCAATGGGCCTGGGCCCTGGCCGCAGTGCCTGCGTTGCTGACGCTGGCAGCGCTGGTATCCGGCGGACCGCAGACATGGTTGACGGTCACACTGGTTGCGGGGCTGCTGATCTTTGGTGCGATATTCGCGATCAATTCGGCGCTTCATTCCTATCTGATCCTGTCATTCAGCAAGGCCGAACGGGTCACGATGGATGTCGGCTTTTACTACATGGCCAACGCCGCCGGGCGGTTGCTGGGGACATTGTTGTCCGGGCTGACCTATCAGGCAGGCGGCTTGCCCTTGATGCTGGGTGTGGCCGCCGTGATGGTCGCAATTTCAGCGCTGGCAGCGGGGCGGCTTGACGCAAGGATCACTGAAAGCGGTTGATTGGGCGATCATGAACAGGCTGCGATCACCATGCTGATGCTTGTCGTGTTGACTATGACCTTGATTGCCCCGCTATCTGAACGTCTGTGCCACGGCGCGATCAGAGGAAACTAACGAAAGCTCGGTTGGATGAGCTCCAACCACACTGCAGGAATCAAGGGCTGGGGCGGCGCTTGTGCGGCGACCGCCCCTTCAATTATTGCGCGTTGGGAAAGAACAACTGCTCGCCACCGACCTGATATTCGGCGATGGCCTGCTGGCCCGCATCAGAGACAATCCAGTCGATGAATGCCTGTCCTTCTTGCGCTTTCACATGGGTATGAAGTTCAGGGTTAACGAGGATCACGCCGTAGGGGTTGAACAGGACCGGATCGCCCTCGTAGGTGATGGTCAGATCGCCACGGTTTTCAAATGACAACCATGTGCCACGGTCGGTCAATGCATAAGCCGGGACCTGGACTGCGGTATTCAGCGTGGCACCCATGCCGGACCCGGTTTCAAGATACCATGCGCCCTCGGGGGCGATATCTGCTGTTGACCACAACCCGAGTTCCGCCTGATGCGTGCCGCTGTCATCACCACGTGATGCAAAAAACGCGCCGGCTTGCGCGATTGCAATCATCGTATCCACTGCATTTGCGGCGGTACGGATGCCGGCAGGATCG
>PUNR01000146.1 GCA_003551805.1 Loktanella sp. | reverse complement strand
GGGCAATTTTGGCGGGCATGATGCATGCCTTGGCATGCGCTGCCTGACTTTGTGCAACATATAAAAAAGGGCCGCTGGATGCGGCCCTTGATCTGTTAGCGCTTTTCGATGTCCACGTAATCGCGGGCGGTATCGCCCAGATACAATTGCCGCGGGCGGCCAATCTTAAGCTGTGGATCGGCAAGCTGTTCTTTCCACTGCGAAATCCAGCCAACAGTCCGCGCCACGGCGAAGACGGGGGTGAACATCGATGTCGGGAAACCCATCGCTTCCAGAATGATGCCGGAATAGAAATCCACGTTCGGGAACAGCTTTTTGTCCGCGAAATACGGATCAGCCAGCGCCTGTTTTTCCAGTTCCATCGCGACTTGCAGGATCGGGTTGTCTTCGACGCCCAGCAGGTCCAGCACTTCATGCGCGGATTGCTTCATGACGGTCGCGCGGGGGTCGAAGTTTTTGTAAACGCGGTGGCCGAAACCCATCAGGCGATAAGGATCGTCCTTGTCTTTGGCGCGTGCGATGAATTCGGGGATACGGTCTGGCGTGCCGATTTCCTTGAGCATTTCCAGACAGGCCTGGTTCGCACCACCATGCGCCGGACCCCACAGGCAGGCGATGCCAGCAGCGATACAGGCGAACGGGTTTGCACCCGACGATGACGCCAGACGCACGGTCGAGGTTGACGCGTTCTGTTCGTGATCGGCATGCAGCGTGAAAATCCGGTCCATCGCGCGCGACAGGATCGGGTTGACGTTGTATTGCTCGGCCGGAACGGCAAAGCACATATGCAGAAAGTTCGCCGCATAATCGAGGTCGTTGCGCGGATAGACGAAAGGCTGGCCGATCGAATATTTATAGGCCATCGCCGCGATCGTCGGCATTTTGGCGATCAGGCGGATCGATGCGACCTCGCGCTGGTGCTGATCGTTGATGTCGGTGCTGTCGTGATAGAACGCAGACATCGCGCCGACCACGCCGACCATCGTCGCCATCGGATGCGCATCGCGGCGGAAACCGCGGAAAAAGTTGTGCATCTGTTCGTGGATCATCGTGTGGTTGGTGACCAGCGATTCAAACTTTTCGAGTTCGGACGCCGAAGGCAGTTCACCGTAAAGCAGCAGATAGCAAACCTCGAGGTAATGCGACTGACCGGCAAGCTGGTCGATCGGATAACCGCGATGCAGCAATTCGCCCTTTTCACCGTCGATAAAGGTGATCGTGCTGTCGCAAGCGGCGGTCGAGGTAAAGCCGGGGTCATAGGTAAAGACATCGGCTTGGGCGTAAAGTTTCCGGATATCAATGACATCCGGGCCGGTGGTCGGTGACATGATCGGCAATTCGTAAGATTTGCCTTTGATCGTCAGTGTCGCGGTTTCTGTCTTATCAGCCATTCCGTTTTTCCCTATCTGCCACGCGATACAAGTCACGTCAGCGCCTCTTTGTTCCATATCGCCTGAATAATCACAAAGTGTGACGATCAGGTTTACTCGCTGGCATCCGTTAGGCGGCCAATCGTCTCGGACTGCCCCAGAACCAGCATCATATCAAACACACTTGGCGACACGCTGCGCCCTGACAATGCGGCGCGCAGGGGGCCTGCCAGTTTGCCGAGCTTGGTATCATGTGCCTCGGCGATGGTTGCGATAATGCTTTCCAGAGTTTCTTTCGTCCAGCTAGCATTTTGCAACTGCGGCGTCAATTCCGACAGTATACCACGGGATACATCGGGCAGTTGCGCGGCGGCCTTTTCGTCCGGTGCGATGGGGCGGCTGGTCAGGATAAAATGTGCCTTTTCAATAAGTTCTGGAAAGGTCTTCGCGCGTTCCTTGAGGCAGTACATGCCGCGCAACATCCCGTCTTTTTGCGCGTCGTCCAGTGGGTCTGCGCCTGTTGCCGCAAGGTAGGCCTGCAATTCATGCAGCAGCGCGGCATCATCGGCCTGCGCGATATGCTGGCCGCACAGATGTTCCAGTTTCTTGGTGTCAAACCGCGCGGGTGATTTCCCGATACCGTCAAGGTCGAACCAGTCGCGCGCCTGTGCGTCGGTGAAGAATTCATCGTCGCCATGGCTCCAGCCCAGGCGGGCCAGATAATTGCGCATGCCGGCGGCAGGGTATCCCAGCGCCTGATATTCGGCAGCACCGGTGGCACCGTGGCGTTTGGACAGTTTCTTGCCGTCGGGGCCATAGATCAGCGGGATATGCGCAAGGGTGGGTTTGGGCCAGCCCATTGCTTCGTAGATCAGGTTCTGGCGGAATGCGTTGGCCAGATGGTCATCGCCGCGGATCACATGGGTGACGCCCATGTCGTGGTCATCGACAACAACCGCCAGCATATAGACGGGGCTGCCGTCGGACCGCAGCAGGATCATATCGTCAAGCTGGTCGTTGGACCATGTGACATCGCCCTGCACTTCGTCATGCAGGGTGGTCGTCCCTTCACGCGGCGCCTTAAGGCGGATGACGAAGGGTGCATCGGGATGCACCTTACTGTCACTGTCGCGCCAAGGGGACCGGAATAGCGTGGAGGTTTTTTCAGCGCGTGCCTTTTCGCGGAATGCCTCGATCTCTTCTTGTGTGCTGAAGCATTTATAGGCGTTGCCCGCGGCCAGCATCTGGTGTGCGACCTCTGCATGGCGGGCGGCACTGTCAAACTGGCTGACGGGGTCGCCGTCCCAATCAAGCCCCAGCCAAGTCAGCCCGTCCAAAATCGCCTGCGCGTTTTCCGGCGTGGACCTTGCACGGTCGGTATCTTCGATCCGCAGCAGGAACTTGCCACCGCGCCCGCGCGCGTAAAGCCAGTTGAAAAGGGCCGTGCGCGCGCCCCCGATATGCAGCGCGCCAGTGGGGGAAGGGGCAAAGCGTGTGACGACGTCCATGGGAAATTAACCTTTCGTTCACCGAGCCGCGGATAGAGTGCCGGTGCCCAATGGGGATAGCCAGCCAAAGGACGAAGAACAAGTGCGACAGGCGGTGTCAGATGCGCTTTTGGCGCAGCGCGGTGGTTTGCTGTGCTGGGTGCCATTGTGCCTTGCGCTGGGGATCGGCTGGTATTTTGCGCAAGGCCACGAACCAGGGCAGGCGGCGGTGTGGGCCGGTGGCGGTCTGATTGCCTGTTTGCTGGTGGCGCTGCGGTTTGTCAGCGTCGCCTACCGCCCTGTGGTTCTGGCGCTGTTGGTCGCCGTGCTGGGGGCAGGGATCGCGAAATACCGGACCGAGGCGGTGGCGGCACCAACGCTGGGTTTTCGCTATTACGGCGCTATCGAAGGGCGGGTGGTCAATATCGACCGTTCCGCCAGTGACGTCACGCGCCTGACGCTGGACAGCGTTGTGCTGGAACGCATGTCGCCCGCCCGCACCCCCGCGCGGGTGCGCGTATCGATCCACGGCGACCAGATGCTGGACAACTTCCGCCCCGGCGAGGTGTTGATCTTGACTGGCCATCTGTCGCCGCCATCCGGTCCGGCAGAGCCGGGGGGCTTTGATTTTCAGCGTCATGCCTGGTTTTTACAACTGGGTGCAGTGGGCTACACCCGCAATCCGGTGCTGCGGCTGGAAAGCCCTGACGTACCGGATGCAAGAATGCGGATCTTCGCGCTACGCATGGCGATTTCACGCGCGGTGCAAGACGCGATCCCCGGCGAACCCGGTGCCTTTGCCGCGGCGATCATGACAGGTGACCGGTCCGGCATGGGGCAGGCCAGCCTTGCGGCTTTGCGCGCGTCCAACCTTGCGCATCTGCTGGCGATTTCGGGGCTGCATATGGGGCTTTTGACGGGGTTTGTCTTTGCCGTGATCCGCTATGGTCTGGCGCTGGTGCCATGGGTCGCGCTGCGCTGGCCGACCAAAAAAATTGCGGCTGTCGTGGCGCTATTGGTGGGGGCGTTCTATCTGGCCTTGTCGGGCGGCAATGTGGCGACCGAACGGGCGTTTATCATGGTCGCGGTGGTGCTGGTGGCCGTGCTGCTGGGCAGGCGTGCCTTGACGCTGCGCGCGGTGGCAATTGCCGCCGTGATCGTGCTGGTCTGGCAGCCGGAGGCGTTGACCGGCCCCGGTTTCCAGATGTCGTTTTCGGCGACTGTCGGGCTGATTGCGGTGTTTCGTGGCCTGCGCAAGGTTGACCTGACCCGCGTGCCGCGCTGGTCGCGACCGGCCTTGTCGGTATTCGTGTCATCGCTTGTCGCGGGCCTTGCGACAGCGCCTTATGCCGCCGCGCATTTCAATATGGTGTCGCATTACGGCCTGATCGCAAATTTGCTCAGCGTGCCGTTGATGGGGGTGCTGGTGATGCCTGCTGCGGTGCTGGCGACCTGTCTGGCACCTTTGGGACTGGACTGGATCGGCTTTGCGCTCATGGAATGGGGGCTGCGCTGGATCCTGTTTGTGGCCGGTTTCGTGGCCGACCAGCCTGGCGCGGTCAGTCATGTGGTGGCACCTGCCAAATTGGTGTTGCCGCTGCTGACGCTGGGCGTTCTGTGGCTGATCCTGTGGCAGGGGCGGTTGCGGTTTGCGGGGCTGGCTGTGGCTGCGCTGGCCTTTGTCACTTGGCATGGCAGCACGCGACCCGCACTTTTGGTCGCCGAGGATGGCGCGTTGATCGGCCTTATGGGTGCGCAAGGCCGTGTGTTATCAAAGCCTGCGGGCGGTAGTTTCGTCGCGGGGATATGGCTGGAAAACGACGGCGCACCGGTCGCGCAGCAAGATGCTGCCGCGCGCGACGGTCTGCTGCGCGACGGTCGGGCCGTGACAGCCGTGTTGGGCGATTGGCGCGTCATGCAAGTCAGCGGCAAAACCGCGCTGGCCGGTCTGCAAGGCTGCGGCGGTGCCGATGTTCTGGTTATCAATCAGACCGAAGAAACCCCGCGCCCGTGCCAAGTCTATGACCTGCCAAGGTTGCGCCAGACGGGTGCGCTGGCTTTTGACCTGAACGCATCGGGTGATCTGGTGATTGTCACGGCACAAAGTGCGGCGGGCAACAGATTATGGAACGGGCGTACAGATACGCCCGAACCGCCCATCGTTCTGACGCGTCAGTAAGTGCGGATCAGACCGACAAGACGGCCCTGCACCTTGACCTGATCATCGCGGAAAACGCGGGTTTCATAGGCGGTGTTGGCGGCTTCCAATGCGATGGTGCTGCCGTTGCGACGAAAGCGTTTCAGCGTGGCTTCCTGTCCTTCGACAAGGGCCACGACGATATCACCGTTATTGGCCACACTGGTTTCACGGATCACCACAACATCGCCGTCGTTGATTCCGGCTTCGATCATCGAATCGCCTTTGACCTCCAGCGCGTAATGATCGCCTTTGCCCAGCATGCTTTGCGGGACGTGAATGTGGTGGGATACTTCGGATATCGCCTCGATCGGGACACCGGCGGCAATGCGGCCCATCACGGGCAGGGACAGTGAACCACCTTCGACCGCCATGGCAGCGGCGGGGATGCTGTCGGGTTTGTCACCGTCGATCACGCGGGGGGTAAAGCCGGTTTTGGTCATGCTGTCGGGCAGTTTAAGGATTTCCAGCGCCCGCGCGCGATGCGCCAGACGCCGAATGAAACCGCGTTCTTCCAGCGCCGTGATCAGCCGGTGAATCCCGGATTTGGACCGCAGATCAAGTGCTTCTTTCATCTCGTCAAAGCTGGGGGGGACGCCGTCGCGCTGCACCCGTGTGTGGATGAAGGCCAGAAGGTCGAGTTGTTTTTTCGTCAACATGCCGGAATCCCTGTGCTGGTTTCGCTTATGTTCTATCCATGTTCCCCTTTTGTGTCAATTGCCTTGCAATTGACGCGCGCCGCGCGGGAGTATTTTGGGGAAATAAGAAGCTGTCAGAGCGGCAGGATCTGGACGGCGTCGCCAGCCTTGCGGGCCGGGTCATGCGGCGGGCGCAGGGCAAGGCAGTTCGCCTGTGCCAGCACGGTCAGCAGGCTGCTGTCCTGCCGGTCAAAGATGGTGACGCGGCCTGCGTCAAGCTGAGCGCGCGTATAATGGGCGCGCGGGCCGTTGGCGGGGACGTCATGCGCAAGTTGTGCGATCTGTGTGCCCGCAGCTGCCGCGCCGAGGCCCAGCATCTTGCGCAGCACCGGCAGTACGAAGACATGGCCGCAGACCATGGCCGAAACGGGGTTGCCCGGCAGACCGATCATCGCGGCTGTCCCAAGCTTGCCCGCCATCAGCGGTTTGCCCGGCCGCATTGCGATTTTGTAGAAACTGCGTTCCATGCCCAGCGATGCCGCCACCTGTCCGACCAGATCATGGTCGCCGACCGAGGCACCGCCGATTGTCACGATCAGATCGGCATCTTTCGCCAGCGCGAATGCTTGTTCGAGCGATGCGACAGTGTCGCGCGCGATAGGCAGCAGGCGGGCGGTGCAGCCCACAGCCGTGACAAGTGCAGCCAGACCATAGCTGTTGGATGCGATGATCTGGTCAGGGCCGGGGGTGTCGCCGGGTTGTACCAGTTCGTCACCGGTGGCGATTATAGCAACGACGGGTTTGCGGATGACCGGCACCTGCGCGATGTTCATTGCGGCAAGCAGGGCGATATCGGCGGGGGTCAGCAGGCGGGGCGCTTTGATCTGGTCGCCAATGCGGAAATCACCCCCTTTGGGCCGGATGTTTGCGCCCTGATCGGTGGTGTCGGTGATGGTGATCCGGTCACCGTCGCGGGCGACGTTTTCCTGAATAACGATGTGGTCTGCGCCTGTTGGCAACGGCGCACCGGTGAAGATGCGGATCGCATTGCCTTGGGCCAGATTGCCGTCCCAGCCATGGCCAGCCGCGGATTCCCCGACCACCTGCAAGGATTTGCCTTGCCGGTAATCAGCCGATCTGATCGCATAGCCATCCATCGCAGAGGCCGCAAAAGGCGGCTGGTCGCGCCGCGCGCTGACGTCCTGTGCCAGAACCCGTCCGGCGGCCTGCCGCAAGCCCACCATGCAGGCGGGCAGCGGATCGACCAGCGCAAACAGCTTTGTCAGGGCGTCATCGACCGTGATCATGGGTTTTCAAACCGGCCCGATTTGCCGCCATCTTTCAGCGTGACGCGCAGACCGCCGATGACCATGTCTTTTTGCACTGCTTTGAGCATGTCATAGATCGTCAGGGCGGCGGTGCTGGCGGCTGTCAGCGCCTCCATTTCAACACCGGTCTGGCCGCTGGTTTTGACGGTGGCGCTGATCCGGATACCGGGCAGGGTCGTGTCGGGGGTCAGGTCCATACTGACCTTGGTAATGGGCAAAGGGTGGCAAAGCGGGATCAGTTCTGCGGTTTTCTTGGCGCCCATGATACCTGCGATCCGTGCAATACCCAACACATCGCCCTTTTTGGCGCGGCCTTCGGTAATCAGCGCAAGGGTGGCGGCTGTCATGGTGATATGCGCCTCGGCCACGGCGATCCGGTCGGTGACTGCCTTGTCGGACACATCAACCATATGCGCCTGACCGCTTGCGTCGAAATGCGTCAGGCCTGTCGTCATAGCATGGCACCTGTGTCAGGGTTCGCCAGCAGGCGTGCAGTGGCGCTGGCGACATCGTCTTGCCGCATCAGGCTTTCGCCGATCAGGAAAGACCGGATGCCATAGCGGGCCATGTCGGCAAGGTCTTCGGGCGTGAACAGGCCGCTTTCGCAGACGACGCGCCGATCCTCTGGCACCAGCCGCGACAGGGTGCGGGTGGTGTCGAGTGTTACCTCGAATGTCTTGAGATTGCGGTTGTTGATCCCGATCAGCGGCGATTTCAGCAGCACGGCGCGGTCAAGTTCGTCTTTGTCATGCACTTCGATCAGCACATCCATGTTCCACTGGATCGCTGTCTGTTCCAGTTCCTGCGCCTGTGCATCGCTGACCGAGGCCATGATGATCAGGATGCAATCGGCACCAAGGGCGCGCGATTGCACAACCTGCCAGGGGTCATAAAGGAAATCCTTGCGCAAGGCGGGCAGGGCGCAGGCATCGCGGGCCAGCGCCAGATAGCTGTCGTCGCCTTGGAATGACGGGCCGTCCGTCAGGACCGACAGGCAGGTGGCACCGCCCTGTTCATAGGCTTGCGCAAGTGCGGCAGGATCGAAATCCGCGCGGATCAACCCTTTGGACGGGCTGGCCTTTTTGATTTCGGCGATCAGGCCATAGCCTTCGCGACTGGCGTCGGCCAGTTTGTCGGCGAAACCACGCACGGGGGATGCGGCGCGTGCCTGCGCTTCGACTTCTGCCAAGGGCAGGGCTTCTTTGCGTGTGGCGACGTCTTCCAGTTTGTAGGCTTTGATCTTCGCGAGGATATCGGTCATGGGTCCGCCCAGTTTATTGGAAATTCGCCCCGATCCATAAGCCATTGGTTGACCTTTGAAAATGGTTGTGACCCGAAAAATCCGCGGTGCGCCGACAGGGGCGATGGATGGGCCGAGGTCAGGATCAGGTGATGTGGGGCCAGATGGGTTGCGTATTTCTGCGCATGCGCACCCCACAAGATGAAGGCGCGGGGTTGTGGGTCAAGCCGCGCCAGCACTTGTTCGACCAGCACGGACCAGCCCAGCCGCGCATGGCTGCCTGCCTGTCCGGGGGCGACGGACAGGGCGGTGTTTAGCAGCAAAACGCCCTGATCCGCCCAGTCATGCAGGTTTGTCTTGCTGCGGGTTTGGTCTGTATCGGTTTGAATTTCTTTGAAGATATTGCCAAGGCTGGCAAGGTTGCCGCGAAATGCAGGATTGATGGAAAAGGCCAGACCGTCGGCCTTTTGGTCGCTGTGATAGGGGTCTTGGCCGATGATAACCACGCGTGTTGCATGCGGCTGGCAGCGTTCCAGTGCGGTGAATGTCAGCGCGGGAGGCGGCAGGATATCGGGGCCAAGCTGTGCCGCGATCCTTGGCAGATCGTTGTGAAAGAACGCAAGGTCAGCCCAAGCGCCCAGACGGGTCAGATCAAACATCAGCCTTGGGTGATGCGGGCAAGCGCGGACAATGCTGCCTTGGCCTTGCCGCTGTCGATGCTGGCGCGCGCGATTTCGACGCCTTCGGTCAGGGTGCTGGCTTTGTCGGCCACGACCAAGGCAGCAGCGGCATTGAACAGCACCGCGTCGCGGTAGGCACCGGGGGCGCCGTCAAGCAGGGCGCGCAGGGCGGTGGCGTTGTCTTCGGGGGTACCGCCGATGATGTCGCGGAAGGGGTGTTCGGGCAGGCCCGCATCCTCGGGGTGGATCTGGCGGGATGTGATCTTGCCGTTTTCCAGCACGGCGACGGATGTCGTGCCACAAATGGTGATTTCATCGGTGCCGTCGCTGCCATGCACCAGCCACGCCTTTTCGGACCCAAGCTGTTGCAGGGTTTCGGCCATGGGAAAGATCAGGTCGATGGCAAAAGCACCCGTCAGTTGTCGTTTCACACCTGCGGGATTTGTCAGCGGTCCCAATATGTTAAAGATCGTCTTGCATCCAAGTTCCAGCCGCACGGGACCAACGTGGCGCATGGCGGGGTGATGCAAGGGCGCCATCATGAAACCGATGCCTGCCTCGGCAATGGCGCGCTCCACCACATCGGGGGTGACGTTGACATTGATGCCAAGCGCGGATTGCACATCCGCCGTGCCGGATTTCGACGACAGGTTGCGGTTGCCGTGCTTGGCCACCGGCACGCCCGCGCCGGCCACCACAAAGGCCGCAGCAGTTGATATGTTCAGGGTGCCCTTTCCGTCGCCCCCGGTGCCGACCACATCCATCGCCCCCGCCGGCGCCCGCACCGCCACGCATCGCGCGCGCATCACCGCGGCGGCGGCGGCGTATTCGTCCACCGTCTCGCCCCGCGTGCGCAGCGTCATCAAAAAACCGCCGATCTGCGCGGGCGTGGCGTCGCCGGCAAAGAGGATGGAAAAGGCACGCTCGGCCTCGGCACGGGTCAGCGGGCGGTCGACGGCCTGGGCGATCAGGTCCTTCAGACTCATGCCGGCACCCGCAGCGTCTGCAGGAAATTGCGCAGCAGCGCATGGCCGTGCTGCGAGGCGATACTCTCGGGGTGGAACTGCACGCCTTCGATGGGTTTGTCGCGGTGGCGCAGGCCCATGATGGTGCCATCCTCCAGCCAGGCGGTCACCGCCAGGCAATCCGGCAGGCTGTCGCGCTCCACGATCAGCGAATGATAGCGCGTGGCCTCAAAGGGCGAGGGCAGGCCGGCAAAGACCCCCTCGCCCCGGTGATGCATCTGCCCCAGCTTGCCATGCACGATGTCACCCGCGCGCACCACCCGCCCGCCAAAGGCCTGCCCGATGCTTTGATGGCCGAGGCAGACGCCAAATAGCGGGATCCCAGCCTGCGCCGCGGCGCGGGTCAGGTCCAGGCAGATGCCTGCGCGGTCGGGGTCACAGGGGCCGGGGCTGAGTACGATGCCCGACGGGCGCATCGCCAGCGCCTCTTCCACGCCGAGCGCGTCATTGCGCCGGACCGTGACCTCGGCGCCCAGTTCGCCCAGGTAATGCACCAGGTTCCAGGTGAAACTGTCGTAGTTGTCGATCAGCAGCAACATCGCGGGCGCGCCTTTTCGCCGGTAGGATGCGCTTTCATGCCCGGCAGGTGCCGTGGCGGTCAAGGGGCGATGGGGGGCGATGGGGGTGAACGTTGGTCAG
>PUNR01000268.1 GCA_003551805.1 Loktanella sp. | reverse complement strand
GGCACCAGCGGCGGCCATGGCGTGCCCCATATAGGTATGGCCATGCTGGAAAAACCCCGACCCTGCGGCGATGGCATCGTAAATCTGCCCCGCGCAGATCAGCGCACCGATGGGTTGGTATCCGGCACCTAAACCTTTGGCAACGGTAATCATATCAGGCGCGACGCCATCTTCGGTGCAGGCATAAAGGTGGCCGGTCCGCCCCATGCCGCACATGACCTCGTCCAAGATCAGCAGCACGCCGTGGCGGTCGCAAATCTCGCGGATGCGCTTCAGATACCCCGGCACGGCAGGCACAGCACCCATCGTGGCACCGACGACAGGTTCAGCGACAAAGGCCATCACCGTCTCGGGACCAAGGCGCTGGATTTCCGTCTCCAGTTCATCCGCGACGCGCTGGCCATACGCCTCTGGCGTTTCCCCGTCCTGCCGGTCGCGGTATTCATAGCAAGGCGCGATGTGGGTGGTATCAGTCAGCAAAGGCGCGAATTGCGCGCGCCGCCATGCATTGCCACCAGCGGCCAAGGCACCCAGCGTATTGCCATGATAGCTTTGTCGCCGTGCGATGACACGGTGCCGTTCAGGCTGGCCTATTTCCATGAAATACTGGCGGGCAAGCTTGATTGCGGCCTCGACCGCCTCTGACCCGCCAGAGACCAGATAGACGCGATCCAGCCCTGCGGGGGCATCGGCAATCAGCAGATCGGCAAGGTCTTCGGCCACGTCAGTCGTGAAAAACCCAGTATGAGCAAAGGCGATCTTGTCTAGTTGGTCATGCAGGGCGGCACGCACATCCGGATCGGAATGGCCAAGGCAAGACACAGCAGCGCCCCCCGATCCGTCAAGATAGCGTTTGCCATCCGCATCGATGATATAGCAACCGTCACCGGCGACAGCCTGCGCAAGCTGACCTTTGGTGGCGCGACCGAAAACGTGATGGGACAAGGTCAGCTCCTGACGACATAGACCGAACAATTAGCATGCCGTACCACACGGGCCGCATTCGGGCCAAGCAGGTAGTCGCGGAACGCAGGCCGATGCGACCCCATTACGATGACATCCACCTGTAGTTTAGTTGCCGCACGCAGAATTTCGTCATAGATCGTGCCATGCAGGATATGCGGATGCACATCGACGCCGTCGGGGACATTGTCGTTGATCCAGTCGGTAAGGGCTTTGCCAAAGGCGGCAATCGCCTCTTTTTCATAGTTTTTCTTGAAATAGCCGCTGACCTGCGCCAGCCCGAAATCGGGTAGCACGCTGACGACATGCAAAATGCCGTCGTCACCAAGCATCGACAACGCCTCTCGCAAGGCGCCTTGCCAACTGACCGTGTCGGTCAGGTCGATGGGCATCAGGATCGATCTGGGCATGGTGTTAATCCTCAGAATGCGGGTTTGGTCTGGCGACGGCGCTGGAACAGGATCACGATCCCTAGCAGCAGGAAGGCAGGCAGGTAGAAGATTTCCGCAGGCATCCGGTCGCGCGGCACCTCGACCCTGAGGATCTCGACCATGTCATTGCCGTAGAAATCGAAACTGCGCAGTGATCCGGCAAAGGTGCTGCCGGGCATCGGTTCTTCCATCATCATATATTCGCCCTGCGGCATAAGGAACAGCCCTGTGCCCATCATCCGCTGCGGGCCGGGCGTGTCATCCACGTCGATGCGCAGGGTTGTGGTGCGGATGTTACCGGTGGCAAAATCGGGGCCAGAGACGACAAAGCGCATGTAATCGCCCGGTTCGGTTTCTTCCAGTATCGTTTCAAAACTGGTGCCGGGCAATTCGGCAAAGCGCGGTTGCACCCGATCAAGCCAGAAATTCGGCACGAACAATGTGAAGGCTACCAGCAGCAAGGCAGCTGATTCCCACAGGCGCGAAGGCGCGAAGAAATAGCCTTGGGTTGCGGCGGCAAACAGCAGCATCGCAAAAGTCGCCACAACAAAGATTTGCAGCGCGATTAATATGCCCGTCGTCGTCCCCAGATCGACGCCAAACAGGATCAGCGTGGGGTTATACACGAACAGGAACGGCAAGGCGACGGTGCGCAGGCTGTAGAAAAACGCGGTAAAGCCGGTCTTGATCGGATCCCCCCCTGACACAGCGGCGGCGGCGAAACTGGCAAGGCCGACGGGCGGCGTCACATCAGCCATGATCCCGAAGTAGAACACGAACAGGTGCGCCGCGATCAGCGGGATAATCAGCCCTTGATCCGCGCCAAGGCTGACGACAACGCCCGCCATCAGCGACGACACGACGATATAATTCGCCGTCGTCGGCAGGCCAAGGCCAAGAACCAGCGAAAACACCCCGACCAGCAGCAGCATGATGAACAGATTGCCGCCAGACAGCATCTCGACCAGCCCTGCCAGTTCTGTCCCGATGGGTGTGCGCGTGACGGTAGCGACGATGATACCGGCGGCACCCGTGGCAACAGCGATGCCGATCATGTTGCGCGATCCGGCGATCATGCCTTCGATCAGATCATCAAAACCGGCGCGGAATTGACCGATCAGATCACCTTCGCCGCGCATCAGCGCCTTGATCGGCTTTTGCGTCAGCAGGATCACGAACATGACCATCACAGCGTAAAACGCCGATTTTGCAGGGGACTGCCGTTCGACCATCAGGAACCAGACCAGCACGATGATCGGCAGCAGATAATGCAGACCGGTCGGCACGACCTCGGCCATGACGGGCAGTTTGATCTGCTTGGCGTTGGGGTCGTCGATTTCCAGTTCCGGCTTTTTGGATGCAACGAAAAGCGCGGCAATGTATAACGCCGCCACCGCCGCAAAGATCACAACGGGCGCGATCCCGGGGGCAACACTGCGCAGCATGCCAACGGCCCAGATCACAGCATAGAACACCACACCTGCCACCGCAAAACCGATGAACACCTTGATCAGCATCGCAAGCAAGCTGCCGCCTTCGCCCAGCGCGGGCATGTCTTTTTTCAGCGCCTCAAGATGCACAATATAGATCAGCGCGATATAGCTGATAATCGCGGGGATGAAGGCGTGTTTGATGACTTCAAGATATGAAATCCCGATGAATTCGACCATCAGGAAGGCGGCAGCACCCATCACAGGCGGCATGATCTGGCCGTTGACGGATGATGACACCTCGACCGCGCCCGCCTTTTCGCTGGAAAAGCCGACACGTTTCATCAGCGGGATGGTGAATGTGCCGGTGGTGACAACATTGGCGATGGAGGAACCCGAAATCAGGCCAGTCGCGGCAGAGCCTACGACAGCGGCCTTGGCAGGGCCGCCACGCAAATGGCCCAGACCGGCAAAGGCCATTTTGATGAAATAATTACCAGCACCGGCCTTATCCAGCAACGACCCGAACAGCACGAACAGGAACACGAAAGACGTGGACACGCCCAAGGGGATGCCGAACACACCTTCGGTCGACAGCCATTGTGTATTGATGATCGATGTAAAAGTCCGCCCGTTATGGGCGATCAGATCGGGGATCAGCCAGCCTTGGCCGAAATAGCTATAGGCCAGAAAGATGCTGGCGACGACCGTCAGCGCGGGGCCAAGCGAACGGCGGCTGGCCTCTAACAGGATAAGAATGCCGATAGCGCCGACCCAGATTTGCGTATCTGTCGGCAGGCCGGACCGCGCGGTGCCCGCCAATTCGCGCGAGAACCAGAAAACATAAAGCGCCGAACCAGCGCCAAGGATCGCCAGAACCCAATCATACAATGGGATGCGATCGCGCGGTGATGTCTTGGCGGCGGGATAGGCCAGAAAGGCAAGCGACAGCGCCAAGGCCAGATGCATCGGGCGTGTCTGGTCGGACCCAAGGATTTTGACGAACGGCAATTGGCCGAACCAGAACTGCGGTTCTGCGATCCAGACCTGAAACAAGGCCCAGAACAAGGCAAGGCCAGCAATCAACAAGGCAACGGCACGATTGCGGGGGTTGCGCGCACCACTGTCGGTGGAGGCGACCAGATCCTGCAATTCTTCGTCGGTAAATCCGCGCCGATCCGAGGCCTGTTTATCGTTGCTCATGCCGGATCCCTCGTCAGTGCTATTTGGTAAGGCGTCTTTGGACGCGTAGGTAAAAATGCCCGCCAACCAATACTGGCTGGCGGGCATGTAGCTAGATTAATCCATCAGGCCTGCTTCTTGATAGTAACGTGCAGCGCCGTCATGCAGCGGGGCAGAGTTACCGTCATTGACCATCTCGGACGCTTCAAGTGCGCCCAGCGCCGGGTGCAGTTCGCGGAACTGGTCAAGGCTTTCAAAGATCGCCTTGGTGGTCTGGTAAACCACTTCTTCCGGCACAGCGGCCGAGGATACGAATGTCGCGCCCACACCAAATGTGGTCACGTCTTCATCCGAACCGCGATACATGCCACCGGGGATGACTGCGACGCGGTAATAGGGGTTTTCCTCGATCAGACCTTCGATCGCTTCACCCGTCACGTTCACCAGAACGGTGTCACAGGCAGTCGTCGCTTCCTGAATCGCACCCGACGGGTGGCCCACGGTATAGATCATCGCGTCGATGTTGTTGTCGCAAAGCGCTGCGGCCTGTTCGGCTGGCGGCAGTTCAGATGCGACGGCAAAATCGGCAAGGGTCCAGCCAAGGGCGTCCATCACGACTTCCATCGTGCCGCGCTGACCGGAACCGGGGTTGCCGATGTTCACGCGCTTGCCCTGCAGGTCTTCAAAGTTGGTGATACCAGCATCGGCACGCGCGACCACGGTGAACGGTTCGGGGTGCAGCGAGAATACAGCGCGCAGGTCTTCGAAGGCGCTGCCCTCAAACTCGGAACTGCCGTTGAAGGCATGGAACTGCCAGTCAGACTGGGCCACGCCGAATTCCAGCTCTCCGGAACGGATTGCGTTGATGTTGAAGATCGACCCACCGGTCGATTCCACACCGCAACGGATGCCATGTTCGGCACGGTCACGGTTCACAAGGCGGCAGATCGCGCCGCCAGCAGGATAATAAACGCCGGTCACGCCGCCGGTCCCGATGGAGATGAATGTATCCTGTGCCTGCGCTGCACCACCCGTCATTGCAACGGCGGCGGCTGCTGCGGCCATCCAGTTCTTGTTCATAACCTTCTCCCTTTTAGGTCTATGTCGTGGCTGCCATTGGACAGCCTGTTTTTCCGGCACCCGCACTTTGCGCAGGCAACCGGCCATGGTGCATTAGGGACAGATCAGCCGATTTTGTCAAATCGTTAACCTATCGAGGGGCTTGCACCTTCGCCTTTGACACGGCACGAAGCCTTATGGAACAGACATTACTTTCTTTCGGGCATGGTTTCAGTGCCCGCGCCTTAAGCGACCTGCTACTGCCGCAGGGCTGGCGGATCATCGGCACCACGCGGTCCGAAGACAAAGCAACCCGCCTGTTGCAGGACGGTGTCGAACCGCGCATCTGGCCGGGTGCAGACCTGCGCCCTGCACTGGATGCTGCAACCCATCTGCTGATATCAGCCGCGCCCGATGAAAACGGCGATCCGGTGCTGGCCGAACTGCGGGACGAGATTGCCGCCCGTGCGGGTCAGTTTGCTTGGGTCGGCTATCTGTCCACCACCGGCGTTTACGGCGACCATGCGGGCGGTTGGGTCGATGAAACCACCTCGCTGACGCCCGCCACCAAACGCGGGCTGGCGCGGATGCAGGCCGAGGCGGATTGGGCCGCGATCCCGGACCTGCCGCTGCATATCTTCCGTCTGGCGGGGATTTACGGCCCCGGACGCGGCCCTTTTGCCAAGGTGCGCGACGGGTCGGCGCGGCGGATCATCAAACAGGGGCAGGTGTTCAGCCGCACCCATGTCGCCGATATCGCGCAGGTACTGGCGGCGTCTATCGCGCGGCCCAATCCCGGTGGCATCTACAACGTCTGTGACGACGATCCCGCCCCGCCCGAGGATGTGATCGGTTATGCCGCCGAACTGCTGGTCCTGCCCTTGCCCCCGGCAGAGGATTTCGAAACCGCCGACATGACGCCAATGGCGCGCAGTTTTTACGCCGAAAGCAAAAAGGTCAGCAATGACCGGATCAAGAATGAACTGGGCGTTAGGCTGATCTATCCCGACTATCGCAGCGGTCTTAAGGCATTGCTGGCGCAGGAAGATACCGCCTGACCACCCATGCGATCCCTGCAAAGACGAACAGCAGGATCAAGCCGGTCGCAAGGTTAATGCCGTAAAACGTCAGGCGGTCTGCGAATTCCAGATTGTTCAGGAAAGGATAGGGCAGTCCGCTGGTGACGCTACCCTCCGGCGTTTCGTTCATCGGCCCGACCACAAGTTCCGCCCAAGCCAGATAGGTCACGATCACGCCCAACAGCCACACCAGCGCGGGACCAAGGCGGCGATAGCTGCGGTGGATGAAAATCGTGTCGATCACCTGCAAGGCAGGGCCGAACAGATGCAGATACATCTCCAGATGCCATGCCGCCAGTTGGCCGTCAGGTGTCACCGATGTGGGTTCCGCGAAATAAAGCCGCCAATACAGCATCACCACCATGGTATTGATCACGGCGGTCATGCAGACAAACCCGTCCCAGCGTTTATCGCTGCGCCCTTCCATCAAGGCCATCATCCGGCTGGCGGCAAAGAACGACATGAACAAGGCCCAGATCGTCAGAAACCGGAACGGGCCACCGAATGCGTCAAAACCGCCGAAAATCAACGTGCGAATGCAATAGCCCGCTGCCAGCAGAAACACCAACCAACGGTAGATCAAGACAGGCTTCAAGGTCATCCGCTGCGCAATCCTATAGCATTTGCATAAACATTGCGGGGATTTCTTGCCGTGGCAAGCGTGCGAGAGTGGTACGGGCCTTGCTGTCACGCAACGGAACGCTCATATCGGGCGGGCCTTTGATATGGATGGACAAATGAACCTTCGCGCCCGCACTGCCGCCTTTATGGACCGCCCCATTGTGGGGCAATTCATTTTCGGGGTGATCGTGTTCAACGCTATCATTCTGGGGTTGGAAACATCCGCCACCGTCATGGCGCAGGCAGGCGGGCTGATCATCACGCTTGACCGGCTGTGTCTGGCGATCTTTGTGGTCGAACTGGCGGCAAAACTGTTCGCGCAGGGGCCACGGTTCTTCCGCGGTGGGTGGAACATCTTTGATTTCATCATCGTCGGCATTTCGCTGATGCCCGGCAGCGGCGGGCTGTCGGTACTGCGCGCCCTGCGCATCCTGCGTGTGCTGAGGGTGATTTCCGTGGTGCCATCGCTGCGCCGCGTGGTCGAAGGTTTTGTGACCGCCTTGCCCGGCATGGGATCGGTGTTTTTGCTGATGGGCATCGTGTTCTACATCGGCGCGGTCATGGCGACCAAATTGTTTGGCGCGACCTTCCCCGAATGGTTCGGGACGCTGGGTGCATCGGGCTATTCGCTGTTCCAGATCATGACGCTGGAAAGCTGGTCCATGGGCATCGTCCGCCCCGTGATGGAGGTGTATCCCTACGCATGGGCATTCTTTATCCCGTTCATCATGATGACGACCTTCGCAGTGGTGAACCTGCTGGTCGGTCTGATCGTGAACTCGATGCAGGACGCCCATGCAGAAGAGGGCAACGCCGCAACGGATGCGTATCGGGATGAAGTGCTAAGCAAGCTGGCGGCGATTGAGAAGCGCCTAGATCAGATCGGCAAACCCAAATAGAAACGGCTACGCCAAATAGGCCAGACGGATGCCCCCCCAATGGGAACCGTCAACCTTGATCGGTGCGGATACGTCTTTCATCATGACAAAGCTGCCGTTGCCCATATCCCGGCGATAGGCCTGCAACAGAAAAGGCCGCGTGCTTCGCCCTGCAGCCAGACCAACGCGGTCATTGAAAATACGCCTATTGCGACAATTTGCAGTGTTCCAAGCTGTATCGCCGGCACGCTGCGGGTGATTGAATTTCAGGTTATGTGTCGGCAGATAGCCGTCCACATTGACGGCTGCGCAGAACACGACCGTGTCGGAAAATTCCAGCATCGCTTCTTGAAATTCGGGCAAAATGTAATCGGTGAATCTTGTAAACGGGGCCATCACCTGCGGCGGATCCGTTCCGGCAATCGGTGCGTAATCGCGCGAAAACAGTTCCGCCTTGCTGATCTCGCCGTTTGCGATGCCCCGTTTGAAACGTGCCGAAATGCGGTCTGCGACATCCTGCACCACCGCGATGAATGGGGTATCTGCGGTTTCTACGCCCAGCCGAGCCGTCATCGCCACCAGTGTTTCGGCGATATCGGTAAGATCCAGCATTTTCTTACGTGCGCTGACCAGGCTTATGTCAGAGGTGGCAATGCCAGTCGCCAATTCCCCCAACCCTGTCTGCATCAGACCGATATCGCCTGTAATGGATGTGGTCGCTTCAAAAATATCGCGCTGTGCCGTAATGATCGACCCCATGACCTGCGGGATCTGATTGACCAAGGTGCCGACAACATTAATCTGTTGCTGCACATCTCCCGCGCGCCCTGTCGCAAGCGCCGTCTGATCCTTGAGCGTGGCAAGTTCTTCATCCATTGCATCGACGGTGTTGGTGATATCTTCCGTCGCTTCGCGTGTGGTGTCGGACAGGTTCTTGATTTCGCGGGCCAGCACCAGAAAACCGCGCCCATGCTCGCCAGCGCGCGCCGCCTCGATCGCGGCATTCACGGATAACAGATTTGTCTGCCGGGAGATCAGCCTGATTTCATCCGATACCCGCGCAACCCGCGCCAGCGTTTCCTGCAATTGTGAAAATTGTTCCCCGACATGAGCGACAGTTTCGATCAAGGACGTAACGGCCAGCACCATTTCCTGCATGCTTTTGTCGCTACTGGTGGCGGTTTCTTCGGCATCGACCGAAGTATCAAGCACAGTCTGCGCCCGCCCAAGAATGGTTTGCGCACGGCCCATGATCTGGTCCGCACGTTGGTTCATCGACTGCCCCGTGACAGATTGTTTGCCAACCTCTGCAGTGATGTCGTCAACATCGCCAGTGACACTGGCAAGATTGATTGCCAGATCGCCCAACCTCAAAGCAATGTCTTCAGCCACGCTGTCAGCCGCGGCAGGCATGGTCCCTATGGTCACTGTCATCTCTGCCTCGCGCTTGCTGTCGACTCTATAACGGCAGGAAGCAAAGAAATGATTAATCCCTTAGGTCGCTGTCAGCCCTTTTCTGCCAAATTGTGCGACGCCCAGCACATCCAGCACCTTCGTCACGATGTGATCTGCGCTTAGTTC
This sequence comes from Loktanella sp., assembly GCA_003551805.1. Classification (GTDB taxonomy): domain Bacteria; phylum Pseudomonadota; class Alphaproteobacteria; order Rhodobacterales; family Rhodobacteraceae; genus Yoonia. Next base: position 1,628 of record PUNR01000268.1, on the reverse strand, counting down.
AGCAGTGTCATACATCGCCTTGGGGCTGGCCTGATCGATGAAGATGTCGGGCAGTACCATCGACCGGAACCGCAGGCCGTGGTCGAAGACTCCTTCATCCGCCAGCAATTGTGCGACATGGGAACCAAAGCCGCCCACGGCGCCTTCCTCGACGGTGATCAGCGCGTCGTGGTCGGCGGCCAGTTGCAGGATCAGATCGCGGTCAAGCGGTTTGGCGAAACGCGCGTCAGCAACCGTGGGGGTGATACCCTTGGCCGCAAGCGCCTCGCAGGCTTTTGTGACCTCGGACAGCCGTGTGCCGAAGGACAGGATCGCGACCTGCGCGCCTTTTTGGATCATGCGGCCTTTGCCGATCTCTAACGGGGCTGCGTCCTGAGGCATCTCGACGCCGACACCTTCCCCGCGGGGAAACCGGAATGCGATGGGGCCGTCGTCATAGGCGGCGGCGGTGGCGACCATGCGGACCAGTTCCGCCTCGTCCGCAGCGGCCATAACGACGAAACCGGGCAGATTGGCAAGGAACGCGACATCGAATGACCCTGCATGTGTCGCACCGTCGGCACCCACCAGCCCCGCGCGGTCAATCGCGAAGCGCACGGGCAGACGCTGGATCGCCACATCATGCACAACCTGATCGTAGCCGCGTTGCAGGAAGGTCGAATAGATCGCACAAAACGGACGCATCCCACCCGCAGCCAACCCCGCGCTGAAGGTCACTGCATGCTGTTCGGCAATGCCCACATCAAAACAGCGGCTGGCATAGCGGTCCATGAATTGCGACAGCCCTGTGCCATCGGGCATGGCGGCAGTCACGGCGCAAATGCGCGGATCAGAGGCGGCGTGCTTCAACAGGCTTTCGGCAAACACGCTGGTGTAACTGGGCGCATTGCTGGCCGCTTTTGCCTGTTTACCAGTGATCATATCGAACTTGGCGGTCGCGTGCCCTTTGTCGCTGGCACGTTCAGCGGGGGCATAGCCCTTGCCCTTTTTCGTGATCGCATGGATCAGGATTGGCCCGTCAGCGCGTGCCTTGACGGTGCGCAGGACAGACAGCAACTGGTCCATATCATGCCCGTCAATCGGTCCAAGATAGGAAAAGCCCAGCTGTTCAAACAACGTCCCGCCGACGGTCATATGCTTGAGCAGATCCTTGGCACGCTTGGCCCCTTCGCGGAACGGTTCGGGCAGCAGCGACACGGCACCCTTGGCGGCCGCTTTGAATTCCTGAAACGGCGCACCGGCATAAAGCTGCGACAGATAGGACGACATGGCACCCACAGGCGGGGCAATCGACATCTCGTTATCGTTCAAAATCACGATGACGCGCTTACCCAGATGGCCTGCGTTGTTCATCGCCTCGTAGGCCATGCCTGCCGAAATCGCCCCGTCGCCGATAATTGCAATCGCATCGCCACCATCACCGCCCAGATCACGCGCCACAGCAAAGCCCAGCGCCGCAGAAATCGAGGTGCTGGAATGCGCCGCGCCGAACGGGTCATAGGGGCTTTCGGATCTTTTGGTAAATCCGGACAAACCACCTTCGCTGCGGATCGTGCGGATGCGGTCGCGCCTGCCGGTCAGAATCTTGTGGGGATACGACTGGTGCGACACGTCCCAGATGATCTTAT
>PUNR01000020.1 GCA_003551805.1 Loktanella sp. | reverse complement strand
TATCCCGGGGGTCCGGGGGCTGGCCCCCGTCTGCAAAGCGGCGAGGCGCCTTTTGTGCGTAACCAATACTGGCCTTGCCCGCCAGCGGCCTCTGCGATGCAAAACAGTTGTCAGAACGCAAAGACCGCACCTATTGTTTTCGTGGACCTGACAGAGGTAATTTAGATGCTGGCAATGAAGTTTTCGTTTCTATCGCGATCCACAGCGCTTGGCGCGGCCTTGATAGCACCCACACTGTTGGCGACACAAACCGCCCATGCACAGCCACAAGCCTGTCTCCAACTGGTCGAAACTCTGGCCAGTGAAGGGCGCGTCGCACTTGATGGGGTGAACTTCGACTTTAACCGTGCAACGTTGCGTCCGGACAGCCAGCCTGCGCTGATTGCCGCGCGCGACGCGATTCTGACCTTGGGCGGTGAATGGCAGATCGCCGGTCATACCGATGACCGCGGCAGTCGCGAGTATAACCACACATTGTCGGAACAACGCGCATTTGCAGTGCGTGACTGGCTGGTAGCGGCGGGTGTAGCGCCCGAACTACTGTCTGCTGCGGGCTTCAGTTTCGACCAGCCGGTCGCGGATAACGCCACCGATGAAGGTCGTGCGTTGAATCGACGGGTGGAACTGGTCGGTCAGGTGACGCCCGACATGCTGGGTTTCGGTGGTCCTGATGGCATAGATCCGTGCCCCGCGACTTTGGTCGCAGGCGTCCAAGCAGACACGCCGCCACCGCCACCCATCACCGAATGGACCGGTACTGGCGGGCAGGAGTGGCTGCCGTTTTCCTTGCTTATGGCGACCGGATATGGCGCTGGCGGCGGTTGGGAAGGCGACAGGCTGACAATGCCAGCCGGCAGCCAGCCGCAGGCGTGCCAGTCGCTTTGCGCTGCCAACGATCAATGCGCTGCCTTCAGCTTTGAACCGGCCGGTGCAAATTTCATCGAAACCGCAAGCTGTGCGTTGATCGGCTACGGCACGGAAGTGAACCTGCGCCGCGATAACGGCTATCTGGACGGCGGGGTCTATCATGCCTCGGGCCTGAAACCCGACGCTATGTTGCTGACGCCGGACAGCGAAGAAATCGCGCTGTCTTTGCTGGCCGATCTGGCTGAAATTGCCGCCCTGCGCGACACAGTCAGTATTGAGGCGCCAATCAGTCACGGTTCCGAGAGATGGATGGATATCGCGATCGATGCCGCGGTGCCGGGCGATCAGTACCCCAGCTTCCTCGAAATTGCCGAATTGGGTGATTACAATTTTGACTGGCAAAAGTCGAAATCATCGCTTTTTGTCCCTGATCTGGAAGACGGTCGCAGCGGTCAGATATGGGTGCCGGGCCCGGGTGATTATGTCCTGCGCTATGTCATCAACCACCCGACCGCCGGTTTGCACACAATTGTCGAACAACCGCTGCAGGTCGTGGCAGATGCGCAACCCGCGACACGGACAGACGATGACGCCAGCCTGTCTTTCCCGATGGTCGTCGCCCCGGGTGAAAGCGTGACAATCAGTTATACGGGCCCTTTGTTCGACGGCGACTGGATCGATATCATCGTGATGGGCAATGATGACGACATGTCCGGCGGACTGGGCTGGGGGTGGGCAACAGGCACACCTGTGACCCTGACCGCCCCCATGGAAGAGGGCGAGTATACCCTGCGCTATGTGGCCGAAGATCCGCAGATCGGACGCGTCGTTCTGGCCAACGACACGCTTGTCGTGCGCACCGAGACGATGCCGGCACTTGCGCCCGCCGAAATCCTGCACCGTTGCGAAGGGGCGGGGCTGACACCCTGCGACCTTGTCCTGCCCGAGGACGATATCGCCCTGACCCTGATCCCCGGCTATGGCATCACCGAACCAATAGCCTATGTCACCGCTGGCGGTGCTGTAGCGGACCGGCCCAGCTTTGACGTGGTGCGGATCAGCGATGGCGAAACTGTCGTCATGGTCAACGCGCGTCAGGCCAGCGCGCCTTATTGTCAGGATAGTCTGGCTGGCGACACAATGTGCATCACCGAAGCCGTGACCGAGGCTGACGGGATCGCCGTGGCCTTTGTGCTTGGTTCGCTGACCTCGGCTGAGATGGCGGTGGAATTAGAGGCAATGGCCGATGATGAACCGGGGTTCGCGCCCGGTGAACTGCAAGGTGTCTGGTTTGCCAGCGTGAACATGCCCGGTACTGCGGACCACGAAATCCATTTCATGATGATCGAATTGTTTCAAGATGACGGCGACGATGCAGTCTACGGCTATTTTGTGACTGCCCCTGATGCCGGACCGCTGCGCGGAACTTCAGGCGACATCACTGGTCGGTTGCTGGGGGAAACGCTGTCCCTGACGCTGACTGCGCCAGACGGAACGCCCCTTTTGTCCTTTGACGGACAGGCCAGCAGCGACATCGATTATTTTGGTGTCGTCAGTCAGGCTGGCACCACAGGTGATGCAATTGATACCCGCCTGATGCGCATGGCAGGCCCCGGCGAAGATTGGGACGGCCCGCCATGGATGACCGGACAGGCCGACGGGATGGAGGCTGCCTTGCTGATGGGGCAGGCCGCGCTGGGCGATCTGGTGGGTGATCTGGACGGCGAAGATCGCGCCATGGCTGAAATCATGGGCGCTTTGATGGGCGCTGTCACAGGGGCGGGGGCCGAAATGCAGGCGCCACCCGCGTCGCCTAACCTTGCAGACCTTGGCGGCAGGACCGTTGACCTACAAGGGATCCCCGCAGATGCGCTGATCGAACTGATCGTGCCTTTTCAGGATGTTACCCGATGATAATGCGAACTGCCGTTGCTTTTGCAGGCTTTCTTGCAATGCTGACACCCGCGACTAGCCGCGCCGACACCGTGCTGGCGATCTGCAAGACGGGGGGCTGTGAATGTTCGCTCAGCCCGCTTTCGGCAGAAGAGATCATGTTCATGGTCGGCGACACATTCGGGTCGGACACGCCTGTTGACCCGACCCGCGACACGCTGGTCTGGGAACCCGATCTGGGCATCGTGTCATGGTCCGAAGCGTCGCGGTCCGACATTCAGCGCAGCTTTGGAGGCGAAGGTGATTGCCCGATCAAACTTTTCCCCGAACCGCCCGCAATGGTGCCGCTGGATGGCACATGGCAATGGCGGACCTTAGGGGAAACGACGTCTGGCTGTCCGGCGGCCCTTGGGGGCATGCTGGCAGCATCGCGGGTCGAATTCACGTCCACCCGTGTGGACTGGAACGGCACTTTCCATCCCGACAGGCTGGCCGCAAACCTGCCGCAGCCCGAAATGGCGGGCGTGTCGCCTTATGAATGGCGCGAGGTCGGCCCCTATCGTTGGCTATCTGACAATGTCCAAAGCCGAAACTGCACTGACGGAACCTGCGCCGAAATCGCGCTGGCGCTGAACATGACATTGATGACACCCGACCGGATCAGCGGGCTTTTGTCCTTGCGCAGCAGCATAGACGCGCCGCAAGCCGCGATCCTTGCCGGATTTGGCATGGCCGATTGCCGCGTGCAGGTGCGCTATGACATAGTGCGTACCGGCCCCTAGAATGATCTGACCGGAACGCGCGGGTATTTTTTGTTGAATAAGAACTATTTCCTGAATGCCGCACATAATTGACTAAAGTGTTCCGTTTTTTGTGAAACGCCGCACTGACGTTTTCGGATTGCCTATCACGATGGAAAACAAGTCGCTCAGCGCTGGCAGGTGCCGGCGCTGCTGTCCTTGTCGTGCGTGTGGCCCATAGCTAACTGCGCCTTATCCGCTGCAAAAGGCCTGTCTTATGTCGATTGAAATTTCCGCAATGACCAAACGCTTCGGCAAGACCGATGTGCTGCGCGGCATTGATCTTGCGGTGCAAAAGGGCGAACTGGTTGCGCTTTTGGGGCCGTCGGGTTCGGGTAAGACGACACTGCTGAAAATCATCGCAGGGTTGGAATGGCCCGATGCGGGACGATTGGCCGTGGACGATCAGGACTGGCTGCAACTGGCCGCCCAAGACCGCCGGATCGGGTTTGTGTTCCAGCATTACGCGCTGTTTCCACATATGACAGTGCGCGACAACATCGCCTTTGGCTTGTCAGTGCGTCCGCGCGCCGAACGCCCCGGTAAATCGGTTATCGCCGCCAAGGTCGATGAATTGCTGCATTTCCTGCAAATCGCCCATCTGGCTGACCGCTATCCCGGCCAGTTGTCCGGTGGCCAGCGACAGCGTGTTGCCTTGGGCCGTGCGCTGGCGATTGAACCCAAGGTGTTGCTGCTGGATGAACCCTTTGGCGCGCTTGATGCCGCGATCCGCCGTGACCTGCGCCGCTGGCTACGCGGGGTGCATGACGCGACCGGATCAACCACGATTTTCGTGACCCACGATCAGGAAGAAGCGTTCGAGCTTGCCGACCGTGTCGTCGTCATGGGTGCGGGCCGGATCGAACAGATCGGCCACGCCGACGCGATCCACGATCACCCCGCGACGCCCTTTGTCGCGCAATTCATGGGTGCGACGGTGGAATTGCCGGTCACTTTGCACTCAGGCCGCGCTGATGGTGCCGGTCTGGACCTGTCCGCCCTGACCCGCCGCGCCTTGCCTGACGGTCCTGCCCGCCTGTTGGTCCGCCCGCAGGATATCACCCCCGTTCCCGATGCCGATGCCCCTTGGCGCATCACAACGCGCATGTCGAATGGCGCGCATCTGCGGCTTGTCCTGAACCACCCCGAACAGGGCGAGGCAGAGGCAGATGTCCCCCGTCGCGCCGTACAGGCGGCAGCACTTGTCGAAGGCGCCCCTGTCCGGCTGAAGATCGAGGCCGGCACGATTTTCCCGCAGGACCGGTCCGCGCCGCCTGCCACCGCAACGCCCAAATCACCCCAAGCAAGACTGGAGTCTTCCCGATGAAATTCCCCGCCCTGACCGCTGCCGCCCTTGCGCTCACACTTGGTGCCGCCCCTGCCCAAGCGCAGGACACCTTGTTGAACGTCAGCTACGACATCGCCCGCGAATTGTTCGAGGCGCTGAACCCCGCCTTTGCCGCCCATTGGGAAGAAACCACAGGCCGCACCGTGACCATCGACATGAGCCATGGTGGATCATCCCGTCAGGCCCGCGCCATTCTGGAAGGCTTGCCTGCCGATGTCGTGACCTTTAATCAGGAAACCGACATTGACGTGCTGGCTGATGGCGGCCTGCTGCCTGCCGACTGGCGTGACCTGCTGCCAAACAACGCATCCCCCTATTATTCGCTGCCCGCCTTTCTGGTCCGCGAAGGCAACCCGCTGAACATTCAGGATTGGGACGATCTGGCCCGCGATGATGTCGCCCCCGTATTCCCGAACCCCAAAACCAGCGGCAATGCGCGTTACACCTATCTTGCCGCCTATGCCTATGCGCTGGCCAATAACGGCGATGACCATGACGCCGCTCAGACCTTCGTGCGCGACATCTTTGCCTCTGTGCCTGTGTTCGACACTGGCGGGCGTGCTGCCACACAGACGTTTGCCGAACGCAACATCGGCGACGTGCTGGTCACGTTCGAGGCTGAAACCGGCGGGATCGCTGCCGAATACGCAGCCCAGGGGCTGGAGCGCGTGACCCCATCGCAAAGCCTGTTTGCGGCTTTCCCTGTCGCTGTCGTAGCCGAAAACGCCGAACGCAACGGCACGACCGAGGTGGCGACCGCCTATCTGGAATGGCTCTATTCCGCAGAGGCGCAGCAAATTCTGGGTGAATATTTCTACCGCCTGACCGATGAAACCGTCGCAGCTGAATTCGCTGACAGCCAAGCAGCGGTTGATCTGGTTACTGTCGATGACGTCTTTGGCGGTTGGGATGCGATCCGCGCCGATCATCTTGCCGATGGCGCGATCCTTGACCAAGTGTTCGTGAACCAGTGATCCCATGACCGCTGTCGCCGCACCCATCCGCGCGAAACGCGTTCTGCCGGGGTTTACCCTTAGCCTTGGCACGACGCTGCTGTATCTGACCTTTATCGTGCTGATCCCGGTCCTTGCCCTGATCCTGAAAGGGGCAGAGATCGGGCCAGCGCGGTTCTGGCAGATCGTCAGCAGCCCGCGCGCGGTGGCGGCGTTTCAGATCACGCTGACGGCGGCGGTCATCGCCACCGTATTTAACGCGATCTATGGCCTGCTGATGGCTTGGGTGCTGGTGCGCTATGAATTTCGCGGCAAGCGGATATTGGATGCGCTGATGGATGTTCCCTTCGCGTTGCCCACAGCGGTGGCAGGTCTGTCGCTGACGGCGCTGTTTTCCGCCAACGGCTGGTTCGGCGGCGTGCTGGAGGCGGCGGGGCTACAGGTCGTCTACACCATCTGGGGGATAGCATTGGCGATGGCCTTCACCTCTGTTCCCTTCGTCGTGCGCACCATCCAGCCCGTGCTGGAAGACATGGACCCCGCCCTAGAACAGGCCGCCGTGACCCTTGGCGCGCGGCCTTGGGCGATTTTCACCCGCGTCGTTTTCCCCGCGATTCTGCCAGCGTGGCTGGCGGGATGCACCACCGCATTTGCGCGGTCCTTGGGTGAATTCGGTGCGATTGTTTTCATCGCGGGCAATCTGCCGTTTCGCACGGAAATCGCGGCTTTGCTGGCCTTCATCCGGCTGGAAGAGTTTGATTACAACGGCGCTGCCGCCATCGCGCTGGTGCTTTTAGGCTTTGCGCTGGTGCTATTGATCGCGTCGAACCTGTTGCAGAACTGGGCCGCCAAACACCGCGAGGCGACACGATGACCCATACCCATCTGCCCGGTCAGACCCGCCAAGGCGAACGCCTGCTGATCGGCATCGCCGTTGTCACCACGCTGTTGTTCATCGCGGCTCCGCTGGTTTACATCTTTGCCCGTGCCTTCTCGCAGGGCTGGCAGGTTTATGCAGAAAACATCCTGCATCCAGCGACGTTGCACGCGATCTGGCTGACCACGGTAGTTGCGATCATCGTTGTCCCGCTGAACGTGGCCTTTGGCGTGGCCGCTGCTTGGGCCGTCGCGAAACACCGCTTTCCGGGGCGGGGCATCTTGGTGACAATCATCGAGATCCCGTTTTCGATCTCGCCCATCATCGCGGGCATTTGTTATCTGCTGCTTTATGGGCGTCAGGGGCTGCTGGGGCCATGGTTGCAGGCCAATGACCTGCAAGTGATGTTCGCACTGCCGGGTATCGTGTTGGTCACGATGTTTGTCACCGCCCCCTTTGTCGCGCGCGAGGTGCTGCCGCTGATGCAGGCGCAAGGGTCCGAACAGGAAGAAGCCGCCGTCACCTTGGGGGCCAATGGCTGGCAGGTGTTCACACGCGTGACGCTACCCAATATCCGCTGGGCGCTGCTTTATGGTGCAGTGCTGTGTACCGCGCGTGCGGTGGGCGAATTTGGCGGCGTGTCGGTCGTGTCCGGCAATATCCGGGGGCAAACCAATACGCTGCCCCTGCATGTCGAACTGCTGTTCAACGATCTGAACGCAGTGGGGGCTTTTGCTGCCGCATCGACCCTGACGCTGATCGCGGTCGTCGCGCTGATCCTGAAAGCAGTGCTGGAAGGGCGGCGGGCCTAATCCTAAGCCACGATCAGCCCGTCGCGTGCCAAGGCTTGTAGTAGCGCGTTCACATCCGCGATCAACCCCGCTTTGTCCTGATCGGGGAAATGGTCGGCCAGCACCTCGGCAATGTCATGCGCAGAGCCGGGGATTTCCAGCAGGGTCCAGATTGCCAGCCCGAGCTGGTTCATATGCCAGATCATCTGGATACCGGGCTGCCAAAGGAATGCGGCATCACCCTTGGTCTGCATGGTGACATCGGGCTGGCGCGACCAGATGAGATCGGGCGACATGTCTGACAAAGGCAATGGCGTGGTCAGCGCCTTGGGCAGGACCGGACCGATGGCGACATCGGGATTGACCGCTTCGCTTCCGCCAAAGGCGTGACGGATCAACGCAAGCGCCTCTTCCAGATCGGCATAGACCAGCCGCAGACAGGTGATCCCCGACAGCAGCGCCGACAGCCGGTGAAACGCGGCATCAGCCGTTTGCAGATCGGCCATATTTTGCGACAGCAGGAAATGCAGCGCCTCATCCTCTGCGACATGGTGCAAGCGGGCGGAGGTATCATCACGGCGATCAAGGATCAGCAGCACCGACAGCGGCGCGCTGGTGCCATGGGGTGCGACATTGGGGGCGCAAAGATAGGCATAGCGCGCATCGCTTGGCCCTTTGTAACTTGCCACATGTGTGCGGAAGGCGTCGGTACAGGCGACAGGCAAGGGCAATCGCAGCCGTGGTGCGATGCCAAGACCAACCGCGTCGCCAGTTGGCAACAGCGGCAGAACATCGTCACAAAACAACATCATATCGTTTTCCATCGTGACCCTTGCTGCAAGGGTGCTTTTGCCTGCCCGCGAGGGGCCTGTCATGGCGATCAGTCGGTCGTTGAAACGAAAGGCCGCGCAGTGCAAAGCCAGACATCCGGGACGGGTGGAAAAGTAATCTTCGGCCAGATCAGCGATCACAGCGCAGGCGGCACCTGCGACGCCCAATCCTTCGATGGTTTCGCCCAGATAGCTGGATCGTGCGGCATAAAGCCCCTTGGTGCCGATGACCGAGGTCTGGCGCATATCGGGATCAATTGCTGCCACGTGATCCGGCACCCAGCCACGCAGGACGGTGCCAAGCGCATCGGCCACGGGCTCTGCCTGCGTCAGCGCGACCTGCACATCGACATCGGGAAAACGCAGAACGGTGTCGGGGCCGCTGGTCGCGGCCTCCGATCTGATCTTGGTGCCAAAGGTCATATCCAAGCGCTCATGGCGTTGGTGTGACGCGAACCCAGCGCATGGTGGCGGGATCCCAGCGCCAATCAAAAGCGCGCTGTCCTGCGGCATTGCGTGGGCGCGACGGACGCGATGGGCGGCTTGGGCCTGACGGACGGCTGGGCCGCGATGGGCGTGATGGGCGGCTTGGCCGCGACGGGCGGCTGGGGCCTGAGGGGCGGCTTGCGGCGCTGCCAGTGCTGGCGCTGGCGGTATCCATGCCCATCAATGTCGGCGCGACATAGGCGGCGCCGGTCGCAAGGCCCAGCTTCGCCAGTAGATTCCGGCGGGTGATCATGGTTTTGTCGGTCTTTGCCATTTCGGTTCTCCTTCATTTCAAGATGCGTCAATCGCATGCACATCAGGGAAACGGGGCAGGGCGCTGATTTATTCCCCGCTCACGGAAAAAAACTGCGTTTCGTCGTCACATTCTTCGGGCGATGTGATCAGGCCATGGCCGAACACCGGGTCATAGCCTGCTTCACCAAGGTCTTTGGCGCAGGCGAACAGGATCTCGGTAACCTCTGCCACGTTCTTTTCGGGTAGGCGCATCCGTTCTACCGCCAAAGCCGCCGTGACGAAAGGTGCGGCATAGGATGTCCCCGACCGCAACCGCCCGCCCGAGATGGATGCAGCTGTCCAGATATTCACCCCCGGTGCTGCCAGCGCGATATAGGGGCCTTGGTTCGCCTGACGGTAAACGCGTTCACGCGAATCCACGGCTGTGACGGCGATCACCTCTGGCCAGGCGGCGGGATAGGCGGGTGTGGCCCCCGGCCCACCATTGCCTGCCGCCGCGACAAGGCCGATGCCGCGTGCTGCCGCCTGTTCCACCACCCGTTTCAGCACAGCATTTTCAGGGCCGGAAAAGGATAGGTTGATCACATCGACACCTTCACCGATCAGCACATCCAGCGCATTGGCGACGGAAAAGGCATCGGCCTGTTCGGTGGTGCCTCTTGCGTGAAAAGCCTCTATCGCGATCAGTTCGGCATCGGGCAAAAGGCCCGGCACACGGCCTTCGACGCTGCCGATCAGCATGGCGGCGATTGCGGTGCCGTGCATCCGCCCGGCGGCGTCGCGATCCCCTAGATCGACCTGCTGCACTTGCAGGCGACGCCCCTGCAAGGCTGGGTGGTCGGTATTCACGCCGGTGTCGATCATCCCGATCTTGGGCCGCAGGGCGCTGGGCCAGCCTGCCCAGCCGATCATCGCATGGGCGGCGCAATCGCCGCCGTCGCAGGTCAGATCATCGGTGCGGTAAAGATGGTTGGTATCAGTCAGGCCAGTGGGGAACAGGCTTGCCAGCTCTGCTGTGGCTTGGGCCAGCGTGCGCCCTTGGGGCAAGGCAAACCGGACCAGCACGCCGGACAGGGCCGCGATATCGCTTTGGGCAAGAGGCGTGAAACCCGCGGCCAGTGCCGGTTCCAGCGATTGACCGGCCGGAATGAAGGTCACGATTTCGGGTGGTGGCGGGGCAGGTTGTGGCGTGGGTGCGCGGGCGGGTTGTTGTGCGGGGCGCGGGCGGCTGGGCCTGCTGGGGCGACTGGGTCTGCTTGGTCGGCTGACCGAGGGTCGCGAACGGCCACTACCGGTCGAGGCTTGCGCGACGCTTAGCCCCGTCAGCGCGGGCGCGACATATGCCAGCCCTGCACCCAGCCCGATCTTGCGCAGCAGTTTGCGGCGGGTGGTATTGACTTTGGCGGCTGGCTTGATGGGCATTGGCAATTCTCCGGCAGGGCGTGCAAGGCTGTTCTATGTAATTAACGTCGTCAGTTTAATTTTATTCCAATATTTGCAATTTGGCGGGAATAAAATCGCGGTTGGCCCGTTACCCTTGCGACAATGAAAGGAAAGTCCAGCCGTGACTCAGGATATGCGCCATGATCTGATCGCGCTTTTGCCGCGTCTGCGCCGCTTTGCAGGCGGGTTGGCAGGGGCCGCGGATCAGGCGGATGATCTGGTGCAGGCCAGCGTCGAAAAGGCGCTGCGCAATCTGGACGGGTTCACCACCGGTACGCGGATGGATGCCTGGATGTTCAGGATCATCCGTAACACCTGGATCGATACGGTCCGCGCCCGTCGTGACACGTTG
>PUNR01000391.1 GCA_003551805.1 Loktanella sp. | reverse complement strand
TGGCCCAAGCGTCAAATGCATCACGGTCCACAAACTGGTCACGCGCCTGACCGGTGGAAAGCGCTGTAAAGGTCGCGGTGAAATCCGCACCATCACGGTCCATCAATGCCAGAAGATCGGTGATCAGCGCTGCATCGTCGGCCTTGGGGTCCGCTATGCCTAGTTTGGCTGCGAAAACCTGCAACCATGCATCGGCATAAAGCGGGGCAAAGCGGTGGACAGCGGCGGTGAAATCCTCGACCGCCTTGTCACGGTCATCCATCAGCGGGATCAGCGCGGTCGCGAATTGCGCCATATTCCACGCCGCGATCTGCGGTTGGTTGGCATAGGCATAGCGGCCCTGTGTGTCGATCGCGCTGAACACCGCCGCCTGTGCAAAATCATCGACAAAGGCGCAGGGGCCGTAATCAATCGTCTCGCCCGAGATGCTGACATTGTCGGTGTTCATGACACCATGCACAAAGCCAAGCCCCATCCACCGTGCCACCAGCTGCGCGTATCGTGCGATAACCGCGTCAAGCAGCGCCGCGGGGCCATCGGCATCGGGGTAATGGCGCGCAATCACATGATCTGTCAGGGCGCGCAGGGCGTCCAGATCACGGCGCGCGGCAAAGAACTGGAAGGTGCCGACACGGATATGGCTTTGTGCCACGCGGGTGATGATGGCACCGGGCAGGCGGGTTTCGCGGTACACATCCTCGCCCGTGGTGACAGCGGCCAGCGCGCGGGTGGTGGGCACGCCCAAGGCATGCATCGCCTCTGACACCAGATATTCGCGCATCACCGGGCCAAGCCATGCGCGACCATCGCCTGATCGGGAATAGGGCGTGGGGCCCGCGCCTTTGAGCTGGATATCACGGCGGATGCCGTCGCTGCCGATCACCTCGCCCAAAAGGATGGCGCGGCCGTCACCCAGCGCAGGGTTCCAGTTGCTGAACTGATGCCCGGCATAGGCTTGTGCCAAAGGCGCGGCCCCGTCGGGGATATGGTTGCCCGCAAAAACCTGCGCAGCATCAGGCGCGTGCAGATCAATGCCAAGCGTCGCGGCCAGCGCATCATTTCGCGCGAATATTGCAGGCTTGCTGACAGGCGTCGGCAATTGCGGCGAAAACATCTGCGCGGGCAGGGTGGCATAGCTGTTGTCGAAGGCGATCTTCACAGGCGGGCCAGCCTTTCGGCCAGCAGAGCATAAAACCCTTCGGCGTCCAGATCACCGATGAACAATGCGTTTTTTGGCCTGTCGGTGATGCCCCACCAATCAGCGACGGTCATGCCAAGGGTCAGTTCTGATGATGTTTCAATCTCGACATTGATCTGGCGGCCGCTGAACAGTTGTGGCTGGATCAGATAGGCGATGGTGCAGGGGTCATGCAAAGGCGCGCCTTCGGAGCCGTATTTTTCCATATCGAAACGCTCGAAAAAATCGGTCCATGCGGCAACCATATCACCGACCTTTGTGCCCATGGCGCGAAAGGCATCAATGCGGGTTTTGGTGGTCAGTGCCTTGTGGGTGACATCAAGCGGCATCACGACCAGCGGCACGCCGGCGTCAAAGACAATCTTGGCGGCTTCGGGATCGACGTAGATGTTGAATTCCGCGGCAGGCGTGATGTTGCCTACCTCGAAATAGGCGCCGCCCATCAGCACGATTTCCTGCACGCGGGGGATGATATCGGGGGCACGCTGGAACGCGGTGGCAATATTGGTCAGCGGGCCGACCGGGACCAGGGTCACTGTGCCTGCCGGTTCCTCGCGCAAGGTCTGGATGATGAAATCAACGGCATGTTGGTCTTGCAGGGGCATTGTCGGGTCAGCCATCTGCGGGCCGTCAAGACCGGTCTTGCCATGCACATGTTCTGCCGTGACCAAGGGGCGCGACAGCGGCGCATCGCAACCGGCAAACACCTTTACATCAGGCCGTCCGGCCAGTTCACACACAATGCGTGTGTTCTTTTCGGTCAGCGGCAGCGGCACATTGCCCGCAACAGCGGTGATGCCCAGAACCGCGATTTCAGCCGGTGAAGCAAGCGCGAGCAGGATCGCCACGGCGTCGTCCTGTCCGGGGTCGGTGTCGATGATAATCTTGCGCGGTGTCATGGCATGGTCCTTGTCAGTCTGGTGGCACCTTGTCGCCTGCGGGCGCCGGGGGCAAGGGGGGGCACTGGACATCTGTCAGGGTGATCCCCAGATACGGTACATCTGATCAAGGAGATGACCATGACCAAAACCCTGCTGGCCCCTGTTGCTGCGTTGCTGCTTGCCTTGCCTGCTATGGCGCAGAATGCGGCGATCGATGTGAATGGTGACGGTATGTATAGCTTTCCCGAATTGCAGGCCGCGTTGCCAGAGCTGACCGAGGATGATTTCGAAGCGCTCGACACGAACGGCGATGGTCTGCTGAACGCCGAGGAAATCGCCGCCGGCGAAGCTGCGGGTATTCTGCCGCGCTAAAGTCCTGCACATCCCTGACGGGATGTTTGGCGCGCTCCGCGCGGGAGTATTTGAAGAAATAAGAAGCGAAGCACGCTCTTGACCTTCTTATTTCCCAAAAATACTCCCGCCGGAGGCTCTGTCGCGGTGACGCGGCAGATCAGATTGCGCCGCGGGACAGTGCTGCAACACCTGTGCGCGCGACCTCTTGCAGGCCCAGAGGGCGCATCAGATCGGCGAAAGCGTCGATTTTTTCTGGCGTGCCGGTGATTTCGAACACGAATGATTCCAGCGTGCTGTCCACGACATTGGCGCGGAAGATATCGGCAAGGCGCAGGGCCTCGACCCGGTGTTCGCCTTTGCCGGCGACCTTGAACAGGCCCAGCTCGCGCTCCACGCTGGGGCCTTCGACGGTCAGGTCGTTCACCTTATGCACATCGATGATCCGGCCCAGCTGTGCCTTGATCTGGATAATGATCTGCGGCGTGCCGGTGGTGACGATGGTGATCCGGCTGCGGTGGCCCTGATGGTCGACTTCGGCGACGGTCAGACTTTCGATATTATAGCCGCGTCCGGCGAATAGCCCGATAACGCGCGCCAGAACGCCCGGTTCGTTTTCGACCAGCACGGCCAGCGTGTGCCGTTCCACTGTGTCGGAATAGCTGGGCCGCAGGTCATAGGCGGAATGGCTGGTCGAGCCTTTTTTGATTTTGAGCGGTGACATATTTGGTCCCTTATTCTTGATTTCGGCTTACACCAGCACCGCGCCGCCGGCCTGAATAGCATCCTTGGTGGATGCGTCGCCCAGCAGCATTTCGTTATGCGGTTTGCCTGATGGGATCATCGGGAAGCAGTTTTCGTGCTTTTCCACCAGACAATCGAACAGGACCGGCCCGTTATAGGTCAGCATTTCCATGATCGCATCATCAAGCGTGTCAGGATCACTGCACAGGATGCCCTTGGCACCGAACGCTTCGGCCAGTTTCACGAAATCGGGCAGCGATTCCGACCAGCTGCTGGAATAGCGTTCGCCATGCAGCAATTCCTGCCATTGCCGGACCATGCCAAGGCGTTCGTTATTCAGGATGAATTGCTTGACCGGCAGGCGGTATTGCATCGCCGTGCCCAGTTCTTGCATGTTCATCAGCCACGACGCCTCGCCCGCGACATTAATAACCAGCGCATCGGGATGCGCCATTTGCACGCCGATCGACGCGGGGAAACCGTAGCCCATCGTGCCAAGCCCGCCTGATGTCATCCAGCGGTTCGGGTCCTCGAACCCCAGATATTGCGCGGCCCACATCTGGTGCTGGCCGACCTCGGTGCAGATGTAACGGTCGTATTTCTTGGTCAGCTCTTCCAGCCGCTGCAGGGCATACTGCGGCTTGATGATCTTGCCTTCCTGCTTGAACTTCAGGCAATCGACCTTGCGCCATTCCTTGATCTGGTCCCACCATTTGGACAGGCCCTCGGCATTGGTCTTGCGCCCGCGAGCTTTCCAGACGTTCAGCAAATCTTCCAGCACATGGCCAACATCGCCCAGGATCGGGAAATCGGCGTGAACCACCTTGTTGATGGATGATGCGTCGATATCGATATGCGCTTTTTTGCTGCGCGGGCTGAAGGCGTCGATGCGTCCGGTGATCCGGTCGTCAAAGCGCGCGCCGATATTGATCATCAGATCGCAATCATGCATCGCCATATTCGCCTCGTACAGGCCGTGCATCCCCAGCATACCCAACCACGCCTCGCCAGACGCGGGATAGGCACCCAGACCCATCAGGGTGGATGTGATCGGAAAGCCGGTCGCAGCGACCAGTTCACGCAAAAGCTGGCTGGCTGCAGGGCCAGAGTTGATGACGCCGCCGCCGGTATAGAACACAGGCCGTTTGGCGGTTTCCATCGCCTTGACCAGTTCGGTGATCATATCCAGATCACCCTTCACTTGCGGGTTGTAATGCGTCTCGACCTGCCGCGCCTCGGTATAGGTGCCGGTGGCGAATTGCACATCTTTAGGGATATCGATCAGCACGGGGCCGGGGCGGCCGGACAGCGCGATATGAAACGCCTCGTGCATCGTTGCCGACAGTTTTTCGGTGTCTTTGACCAGCCAGTTATGTTTGGTGCAAGGCCGCGTGATGCCGACGGTATCGGCTTCTTGAAACGCATCGGACCCGATCATGAAGGTCGGCACCTGGCCCGTCAGCACGATGATCGGGATAGAGTCCATCAGCGCATCGGTCAGACCTGTCACGGCATTGGTCGCGCCGGGGCCGGATGTCACCAGCGCCACACCGGGCTTGCCGGTGGACCGCGCATAGCCTTCGGCGGCATGGACCGCACCCTGTTCATGGCGCACCAGCACATGTTTGATGTGGTTTTGCTGGAACAATTCGTCATAGATCGGCAGGACAGCGCCACCGGGATATCCAAAGACGACGTCCACGCCCTGATCGATCAGGGCTTGTACGACCATTTTTGCGCCCGTCATGGTTTTGCTCATCGTTCTGGTGTCCTATCGGTTTCGTTGCATCTGGCATAAAAAAACCCCCGATTGTGACGGGGGCGCATGGGGTCGTTATGGAAAATCCGTTACCGGCCCATGCGCATGTGATCCACAATTAGTACGACGACAATCATCACGTTTCCTTTTGCTGTGGCTGGTTCTAGTGCCACATCGCAGGGCGGTCAACCGCCCCGCTGGAGAAAATGTCGCAAAAAGGTACTTTGTCGCAACTTTCTTTCAGAGACCGGCAGTCAAAGCGATATATGCGACATACGCCAGCAGCATTGCACCACCCATGATGCGGTTCATGCGGCCGACAAAGAACACCAGCGCCAGCACCAGCAATGTGATCGCAATCACCACGGGCGTATCTACCGTCAGAAAACGTGGATCGACCGGGATTGGTACAATGATCGCGGTAATCCCCAGAATCGCAAGAATGTTGAAAATGTTCGACCCCACGATATTGCCCAACGCGATGTCACGCTCGCCACGGATTGCGGCCATGACGGTGGTCGCCAGTTCCGGCAATGATGTGCCGATGGCGACGATGGACAGGCCGATCATCGCTTCGGATATCCCGAACTGGCGCGCGATGATGCTGGCGCTTTGCACCAGATAATGCGCACCGGCCATGACCGTGATCAGCCCCAGCAGGGTCAGGCCGATGCCAAGCCACAGGCTCGAAGGCGCCGAGATGACGTCCTCGTCGTTGCGCGATCCTTTGAAGCTCAGGAACAAAAACACCAGCAAGGCCAGAACCAGTGCCAGACCTTCCAGCAACCCGACCTCGCCAGACCAGAAGATCAGCGGCAGCGCCAATGCGGCACCTGTCATCCAATAGATGTCCTTGCCAACGTCGGCCATGCGCATCGCAATCGGCCCGATCACGGCGGCGATGCCCAGTACCAGCAGGATATTGGCGATGTTGGATCCCACGACATTGCCGATCGCAATGCCCGGTTGTCCGCCAAGCGCGGCATTCAGCGACACCAGCAATTCTGGCGTCGAGGTACCGAAACCGACAATGGTCAATCCGATAATCATGGGCGAAATGCCAAAGCGCAGCGCCAGCCCGCTTGCCCCTTTCACCAACCAGTCGCCACCCAGAAACAAGGCCAAAAGGCCGCCGACAAGTATAAGGTAGGTGATCATGGTGCCCTCTTTGCT
Source organism: Loktanella sp. (assembly GCA_003551805.1). Classification (GTDB taxonomy): domain Bacteria; phylum Pseudomonadota; class Alphaproteobacteria; order Rhodobacterales; family Rhodobacteraceae; genus Yoonia. The sequence continues at coordinate 4,838 of PUNR01000391.1, read as the reverse complement.
TTGGCGCAGATAGGGTTGGGCAAAAACAAGCGCAAGAGGGCGGCCCAAAATTCGCCGCCCCCATCGTCCGAGCTTAAATATCCCGGGGGACCGGGGGCTGGCCCCCGGCTGCCGGCTTACAGCTTGTCGAAATCGGCAGCGCTGTGGCGTTCGGGCAATTGTTTTTCGCCCCATGTGCGGTTGACGATCTTGCCGCGCTGATAGGCAGGGCGGGCAAAGATTGTTTCGACCCAGCGGTTGACATGTTTATAGGATGCCGTGTCCAGAAACTTTGCTGCGTCATAGGTTTCGCCGCTCACGACACCGCCATACCACGGCGCAATCGCCATATCGGCGATGGAATATTGATCGCCCGCAATGAACGCATGATCCGCCAGTTGGCGATCCAGCACGTCAAGCTGGCGCTTGGCTTCCATCGCGAAACGGTTGATCGGATATTCGAACTTTTCCGGCGCATAAGCATAGAAATGCCCGAACCCGCCACCCAGATAAGGCGCTGATCCTTGCAGCCAGAACAGCCAGTTCAGCACTTCGGTGCGGCCTGCCAGATCCTGCGGAATGAAGGCACCGAATTTATCTGCCAGATACAAAAGGATCGCGCCGCTTTCAAAGACCCGCAGGCCGGTGTCGTGATCAAACAGGGCGGGGATTTTTGAATTCGGGTTCACATCCACAAATCCGCTGCCGAACTGGTCGCCTTCCTGAATCTGGATCAGCCAAGCGTCATATTCGGCGCCTGTGTGACCGGCGGCCAGCAATTCCTCAAGCATGACGGTCACTTTGACACCATTGGGTGTGGCTAGCGAATATAGCTGCAAGGCATGATCGCCGCGCGGCAAGACCTTGTCATGGGTCGGGCCTGCGACGGGGCGGTTAATACTGGCGAATCTGCCGCCGCTTTCGGCATCCCAGGTCCAGACTTCAGGCGGTGTATAGGTCATCTTTGGCTCCTGTCGGTGTTGCGGGGTCTTTAAGCCGTCTGACGCCGCAAAGCGCAAGCCTGCCTTGGGCACATGATAGTGACAGCACTGAAACAGACAGATGGCGGATTGCTAAAATCTTTGGCAAGGGACCAGAAAACATCACCCTGATGCCACGCATCGGATCATTTTACGTAGGATGGTCAACATTTCGCCTTTTTTTCCAGCATAGTCCCAGACCAAGAAACTGAAAAAACAGGAAGGTTCCGACATGACCAAACTTGCTCCGCGCAGCCACAAGGCGGCGGTCACCGGCTTTGCCGCCAGCACGACAACCGCCATGGCAGGCGTTTTGGCCGCCTCGGCCGGGCTATTTGTGGCTGGTGCCGATCAGGCCGCAGCGCAAGAATTGTGTTCACGCTACACAGTCGTGCGCGGCGATACGCTCAGCGAGATTGCTAGCAGGGCCGGTGTGCAGGGCGGTTTCCAATTCTTGTTCAACGCCAACACCAACGTGCTGCGCAACCCCAATATCGTCGAAATCGGGCAGGTTCTGGTGATCCCTTGTGCCGATGGCGCATTGCCAGAAGCCACACCCGCCGCCGCTGTTGCCACCGCTGAACCCGCGGTCGAAGCCACACCGGAACCCGCAGCCGCCGCACCAGAACAGGCGCCGTTGCGCGAATTGCGTGTGGTGACGTCCAGCGGTTATGCGCCTTTCACCGACCGCGACCTGCCGGGCGGGGGGATGTTTACCCAACTGGTGCTGCGCGCCTTTGAACTGGGCAACCCCGACCAGCCGGTCAACTTTTTCTTCGTCAATGACTGGAACGCCCAGCTTGACAGTCTGCTGCCTTCGGGCGCAATTGACATGGCGTTTCCGTGGTTCAAGCCCGATTGCGACCGGGTCGAGATTTTGTCAGAACCCAACGCCTATCGCTGCACCGACTTCAACCATTCCGACCCGTTCTATGACGCGCTGGTGGGGTATTACACGCTGCAAGGCAGCCCCTATGAAAACGCGTCCAGCGCTGAAGATCTGATGGGTGCGCGGCTGTGCCGTCCTGATGCTTGGTTCACTTTTGACATGGAAGCCGAAGGTTTGGTCGAACCGGCGATCAGCCTGACACGCGCGCCCAGTCAGCTGGAATGCTGGCGCCTGATGGACGCGGGCGAAATCGACGTTGTCACCTATGACGCGCTGCCCGCCGAAGAAGATTCGCGCACATTGGGTCTGACCGACCGGACCGTCACACTTGACGCGCTGACAACAACAGCGACGCTGCATGTTTTCGTGTCCAAGGATAACGAAGAAGCAAACGCCGCCTTGCCGATCATCAACGCAGGGCTGGAACAACTGCGCCTGTCGGGTGAATGGTTCACCATCGTACGCGCCAGCATTCAGGACACCGTCGAGCGGTAAACTGAACCAAACCGTCCCCCCTTGCGAAACGGGGGGGCGGTTCAACGATCAGTTGCGTCCGTCCGGTAATCTGATCTTGGCGACCTGTTCGGCAATCGGTTCGCTGCGCAGTGGATGCAAAGCCGTATCATAGCTGTCAAGCGTTCCTAGCGGTGTCCATTCGGCTGCGTGGAACACCTCTAACCCTGCGAATTTCGCCTTATAGTCCATCTTGGGGCTGCCGGGGACCCAATAGCCCAAGTAGATATAGGGCAGGCCAAGGTCTTGGGCGATGCGGATATGGTCAAGGATGATATAGGTGCCCAGCGACAGCTTTTCCTGCGCGGGGTCAAAGAACGAATAGACCATCGACAACCCGTCATCCAGAATGTCCGTCAGGCACACTGCCTGCAAAGCATCCCTGTCGGTATATTCGATCAACCGTGTGCGGATTGGTGTTTCTTCGACCATGGCGGCGAATTCGAACATATCCATATCGGCCATGCCACCGGTCGCATGGCGGCTGTCCAGATAGGTGCGGAACAGATCATATTGTTCTTCTGTCGCCCAAGGCGAGGTTGCGCGCCGGTCAAGATGGCGCGCGCGCTTGATGATCCGGCGCTGGCTGCGTGTCGGGGTGAAATTGGCGACATTGATCCGCGCCGACATACAGGCCGAACATTCCGCGCAGGACGGACGGTAAAGCACGTTCTGCGACCGGCGAAACCCTTGTTTTGACAGGGAATCATTCAGCTTTGTCGCGTTTTCGCCTTGGAGGGCTGTGAACAGCTTTCGTTCCATCCGCCCTTCAAGATAAGGGCAGGGTTGTGGTGCCGTCACATAGAACTGCGGCGCAATCGGAAGAGTATGACGCATAAAAAGGCCCAAATGGTTTGCCAAAGCTTAACAATGGAAAACCTAAGCGCCAAGCCCTGTGTAGCAGTGTGGGTTAATGTCGCGCATTTGACCGGTGGGCGCCATATTTGTGGCACCCACCATTGGCATCAGGCGGGCTGGTCGTTGCCGGCCTTGCGTTCGCGTTCGTCCATGAAGGCGTCGAATTCGGCCTTGTCCTTGGCGTCGCGCAGCCGCTTGAGGAAGGATTCGAACTTGTGCTGTTCTTCTTCCAACCGGCGCATGGTTTCATCGCGGTAGGCGTCAAAGGCGGCGTTGCCGCTGGTTTTATGCATCGGCGAGGTAAAGCTTTTCATGTCACGGCAAGACCGGCTGAACATGCTTTTGCCCCAGATCATATAGGCAAGCAGGGCCAGACCAATGGGCCAGAACACGATAAAGCCTAGCACCATCGCCGCGATCCAGCCAAATTTGCCGCGGGCATCAAGCCAGGCTTCGGCGCGCGCGAAAAAGCCGGGGCGGGTGTCGTAACTCATCGCCGAATGGGGCGTTGCTGTCGTCATGTCGCTTTCTCCTATCGGGCAGCGGGTTGATGTGAATGCTTTTCACATGCCCAATATTGGGCCTGCGCTGCCATCGCGCAAGTCCTGATGTGAAGGTTTTTTACATTAAGGCGAATCAGCCAGTAAAATCAGCTATTTGTGCGCCGGAAATCCGCAATAAAACCTGCGGCGATATCGCAAAGATGTGCCGTGGCGTGCCCGCAGCGGCCCAAATTTCGCTGAATGCCATCAAGCGCGGATCAAAAAACGCCGTGATCGGCGACAGATGCCCGACAGGTGCGACCCCACCAATGGCAAACCCGGTCTGCGCACGGATCAACGCAGCATCGGCCTTGCCCAACGTCTCGCCTGCGACGCTGCCGGCTTTGGCCGCGTCCACCTGATTGCCGCCTGCGGTGATGAACAGGATCGCGTTGCCGCTGTTCTGGCCTGCAAAGATCACCGATTTGGCGATCTGGTCCAGCGCACAACCCGCCGCCTGCGCTGCCTGTGCCGCGGTGCGTGTCTGGTCGCCCATTTCCAGCGGCGTGATCTGCAAACCATGCGCTGCAAGGGCGTTGGTGACGCGGTTCAGGCTTTTGCTCATCTGATGCTCCTGTTTTTGGTGCAGTCTAGCTGCGTGATGGTGATTGACCAGACCTTGGGCGTCACCCAAGGTGCGCCCATGACCTTTATTACACGCATGACCCGCACGCCTTTGCCTTACGATTCTGCCCGCGGGGCTGATGTGGTATCGGCATTGCCGGAATTACCACCTGAAATCAGGGAATTGCTGGCAGGCACCGCCGGATGCAGTCCCTATCTGGCCGGCTTGATCGGCAGCGAACGCGATTGGCTGATCCCCGCACTGGACGACCCCGAAGCCGCCGTGGACGCAGCCCTAGGCGCATTGGCCGATGTCCCGCTGGATGCGCTGCCACTGCATCTGCGACAGATGAAACGGCGTGTTGCCTTGATAACCGGACTGGCCGATCTGGGCGGTGTCTGGCCGCTTGAGATGGTGACCGGCACCTTGACCCGTTTCGCCGATGCCGCAGTGGATGCCTGCGTTACCAAACTGGTCGCGGCAGAGGTCGCGCGTGGCAAGCTGCCCGCAGG
>PUNR01000126.1 GCA_003551805.1 Loktanella sp. | reverse complement strand
GGCTGGAATCGGCGACACGACCTGCGCGACCGACTAGACTATCTGCCGATCCGTACATCAGCCAGATCTTCTCATCGTGCTGCACATCCGCAAATAAGCTAAGCGAGCCGTCAGGGTGGGCGATGGCGGGATGCGCCAGCAAGTGAAGCGGGACATCGGCAAGCGAGCCGCTGTGCCGGCCCAGCGGGGAAAACGTGCTGGCTGCAAGGATAGACAGGTCTTGATCGACGGCTTCTGGTACTGCGCGTCCGGTCCAGCCCGAATAGACCGTCGCTGCAGGCTGGCCGTCGATTTCGATAAGCCGCCGACCTTCGACGCGGGTGACTTTGCCGCTGGTCTGTGTCGGTGCATAGCCGCTTTGATAGGCGCAGCTGATCGGACCGGACGGGAACAGGACCGAGACCACGACATTGTTGCCGCCCACACCTTCGGCGGTGAACTGCCCCCATTTGCCCGAAACGTCATTATCCGCGGACGACCCACCAACGATCATGACTTCGTCGCCAAGCACGTCCTTGATCCCTGCAAGCACCTGCTCTTCGGCGCCGGGGGCTGTGGTCAGCCAGACCAGATCAGGCGCTTCGCCTTCGCGGTCGGCACGTTGCAGCGCTGTTTCGGTTGCAGCGCGTGCCGCAGCGCGCGGCGCGTCGGTCAGGTCGGCCATCGCTGTGCCATAGGCCCCGTGTTTGTCCCAGATCGCAAAGGCACCCATGCCAAAGCCATCACGCATGGCCAGACCCTTGTCTGTCATCACCCCGCGACAGGATGATCCGCCATGCAGTCCTGCCGTGCCGAACGCGCGCGCAGCCGCTGCATGTACAGCCTGTGGGGTCCAGCCAAGACTAAAATGCAACGCCACGAAATCAGGCGCATCGCCAGCGTCAAGTTGAAGGTGGGTTGTTAATTCGTTAATCGCCATGCCCGCGTCTTGGGCCGTGCTCATCGCTGTGCTGATTTTCATGAATAATCCCCTCGCGCGGATTTTATCAGAACTGGTCGATCTGCATCATGACGGGTGCGGATAGCTAACCTATCCTTTCGTATATGATGTCCAGTTCAAAGGGGACCGGTGCGATAACTTTCTGCGACGCGCATCCGGCTCTCGGTACGCGAGGGATGTGCGCGTCCGCCGCTATACCAATGGATAGCGCGACGATACTTGCGCGCGGATGACAAAAATCAATTGCAAAGCTAGTTTAGCAGGTAGTCAAAAGGCGGGTCCGAATGGCCAAAGCGGGGCTTTGATTGATTGCCGCACCATCCAAAATGATGCTGTCGCGCTGTTTGTAGATTAACGAGTAGTAAGTTTGTCAACGAGTACCGCACCCCTTGCGCCACACCGCGCAGGGGGTGTTTTGTTACAGATGGTCGTACCAACCATCGCCAACTTCCGGTTTAGACAGCTGCGTTCAAGGGGGTTTGTGCTATCCGGCTGTGCTGGCTGGCCTGCCTGCTGACTGGATCATGCCGCGCTGCGTCGGGCGCTTGTTCTTGCACCTTGCCGAAGGCTCCCCATATCTCATTTGTGCGGCTTGGCGATGTTCTGGAGACCACAATGGGATACACGAAAACAGCGATACTGATGGCGGCGATGACGGCGCTTTTCATGGGTATTGGGTATTTGTTGGGCGGCTCTGGCGGGGCAGTGATCGCGCTGGTCGTGGCCGCCGGGATGAACGCCTATACTTGGTGGAATTCTGACAAGCTGGTGTTACGGATGCACAATGCCCAGCCGGTGATACGCGGTGACCGCATGGGTCTGCACGCCATGACAGCAGAGCTTGCGCGCAATGCAGGACTGCCCGAACCCAAAGTCTATCTGATTGACACACCGCAGCCTAATGCCTTTGCGACAGGGCGCAATCCGGCCAATGCCGCTGTGGCCGTGACGACCGGCCTGATGCGCAGCCTGAGCCGTGAAGAACTGGCTGGCGTAATCGCCCATGAACTCGCCCATATCCGCAACCACGACACCGCGATCATGACCGTCACCGCCACCTTTGCCGGTGCAATTTCGATGCTGGCCAATTTCGCCCTGTTCTTTGGCGGTTCGCGTGAACGGCTTGGGCTGATCGGCACGCTGATGCTGATGTTTCTCGCGCCCTTCGCCGCAGCGTTGGTGCAGATGGCAATCAGCCGGACCCGCGAATATGCCGCCGACAAAGCCGGTGCAGAGATTTGCGGCAATCCGCTGTGGTTGGCTGCCGCGCTGGAAAAGATCGCCTTGGGTGCTGCACGGATCGACAACCACGCGGCGGAACGTCACCCGGCGACGGCGCATATGTTCATCATCAACCCGCTGCATGTACATAAGCACGACAACCTGTTCGCGACCCACCCCGCGACCGAAAACCGGATCGCCGCGCTGCGTTCCATGGCCGGACAGTCACGGACGGCCCAAGGCGCAGGAACACGTCCAGCCACCAAAAGCCGCGTTCCCACCATCCGCAAAGGGGACCGCAACGGGCCTTGGTCGTAATCCACATTTTCGCAAGTCACAGGCCTGACAACGGATCACCCTGTGCGATAGACCAATAGTCTGTCGATCCGCCGTGCGTCGATATCGACGACCTCGATGGTCCAGCCCTGCAAGGTCAGGGTCTGCCCGACGTCGGGCAGATGTTCGATTTCATCCAGAACAAGCCCTGCGACGGTTTGAAAGTCACGATCCCCGGCGATGTCCAACGCCAGCATTTCCGCGAATTCGTCCACCGGCATCCAGCCTGCAACCAGATAGGACCCATCAGCGCGCGCCACGACCTTTGGCTCATCCGTGGCGTGATCGGGGAATTCGCCTGCGATGGCTTCCAGCACGTCCATCGGCGTGATGAGCCCCTCGAAATGACCGCTTTTGTCATAAACCAGCACCATATGTGCGGGCGCGGTGCGCAGCCGGTCAATGACCTCGAGCGCGCTTTTCCCATCGCGCACGATCGGTGCTTCGCGCAGCAAGGCGCGCAAATCGAAAGGGGTGTTCGCCAAGGCAGGGCCAAGAACGTGGCGCATCGTGAGGACGCCGATGATATTGTCGACCTCTGTGTCCCACACCGGGACACGCGACCGGCTGATGCCTTGCAATCGATCGACCAGTTCTGCGCGTGTGCTGTTTGCGTCCAGCATTTCCACCTGATTGCGCGGTGTCATCAATCCGCGCGCGGTGCGGTCCGCGACACGCATGACCCCTTCCAGCATCTGGGTTTCAGCCCGTTTCATGGCACCCGAGCTTTCAGCCTCGGCGATGATCAGGCGGACCTCTTCATCGCTGACACCGCGGGTTTGATCGCCTGACTGGCCAAGCAGTCGCAGCACGCGCTTGCCGGAATGATCAAGCACCCAGATCAAGGGGGCCGCAACCCGCGCAATGACATGCATCGTTGGTGCCACCTTTGCGGCAACCTGTTCGGGCGCGCGCAGGGCAATCTGTTTGGGCACCAGTTCGCCTATAATCAGCGACAGGTAGGTGATGGCCACGACAACCGAACCGACGCCCAAGGGCTGTGCCAGCCCGATCGGCATGCCTGCGCCAGCGAAGGCCGTGGCAAGTCGCGCACCCAGTGTTGCACCAGAAAACGCACCGGCAAGGACACCGACCAACGTAATGCCGATCTGGACGCTTGATAAGAAGCGCCCCGGATTTTCGGCCAGCAAGATCGCTGCCGCTGCGCCCTTGCTGCCTTTGTCAGCCAGCATCCGCAGCCGCGCCGGTCGCGCCGATACCACGGCCAGTTCGGACATCGCCAAAAGTCCGTTGATCAGTGTCAAAAGGATCACAATCGCTATTTCAAGATACATCATGTCTCGTTCATACCGGATCGTCCGGTTGTTGGTGTTGTGGTAATGTACTGCGTTGCGCAGGGTCTGGCCATGACACAGCGCAGCCAGTGACAGCGCCCCCGATGTCCTTTGGCATCATGACGACAAGTTGCCTCAAACATTATTTTTCCAGACGGCTTGCGCGGGATCGGGCTGATACACAATTCCACCTCAGCGCGGGCAGATCATCTGCCCCAAAGGACGCCTCCGTTGGATTATGTCTATCTTGTCGCCGGTTTGATCGGCCTGTTTTTCGGTGGCGAGGCGCTGGTGCGCGGTAGCGTTGGTATCGCGCGGCGTCTTGCCATTCCGCCACTGCTGATCGGCCTGACAGTTGTCGGGTTCGGTACGTCGACGCCGGAACTGCTTGTGTCTGTCGATGCTGCTTGGCGCGGTGTTCCCGATATCGCGCTTGGCAATATCATCGGATCCAACATCGCTAACATCCTGCTTATCGTCGGTCTGACAGCGCTGGTCTGGCCGATCACCGTGACCGGCGCGACGTTGCGGCGCGATACGCTTGTGATGGTCGCTGCTGCCTTGGCGTTGGTGCCGGTGTTCGCGCTGGGCTATATGGGGCGGCTGTCCGGGGTTGTGCTGGTTGCTGGTCTGGTCGGCTATCTGATCTGGGCCTATCGCACGCCCGGCGATGCCACGGCAGAAGATGAAAACCTGCCCGCGCCATCTTTGGCGCTGGTGTCAGCGCTGTGGGTCATTGGCGGGCTTGTCGTGCTGATGGTCGGTGCGCGTTTTCTGGTTGATGGTGCGGTTTCCATCGCACGCGGCTTTGGGATTTCAGAGGCGTTTATCGGCCTGACCATCGTTGCTGTCGGGACATCTTTGCCGGAACTCGCGACATCGCTGATTGCCGCTTTCCGCCGCCAGTCCGAGATTGCGATTGGCAATATTGTCGGGTCAAACATCTTTAACGTGCTGGGTATTCTTGGCGTCACCGCCATGATCGCGCCGATCCCGGTAGCGGGGCGGTTTCTGCGATTTGATCTTCCGGTCATGATTGCCGTATCGCTGTTGCTGACGGCATTGCTGTTGACCCGCCCCAAGATCGGGCGCTGGATGGGCGTGGCTTTGTTGGCGGCCTATCTGGCCTATGTGCTGGCGGCTCAAGGGTAATGCTGCAGCGCTGGCATCATCTGTGGCACATCGGCACGGCAAAATTTGGCTGGATCGCCGGGTTTGTGCTTTTGCTGGCGGTCCATGCAATACCCGCTGGGCTAGGGCAAAAAACCATTGCCGCCGATCGTCCGGTTGCCCTAAGCCAGATATCGGTTGCCGACGGGGTTTTGACGCAGCAGCGCCATTTGGCCCGCGCGCCATTGGCGCAAGACGATCCAGCAGATTTGGCGGCGCCGCCCAGACTAACGCTGATTCGGTCTGATGACCTGTCCAACCTGATCTGGGCTGCATCGCCTACAATCCGGAACGCATCACCTGCTATCCTGCCGCCTTCGCGTGGTCCGCCTGTTGCCTGACACGATCAACGTCAGACCAACCTTTCAGGCAATCATGGATATTGAATATGCGCCGACCTTTATGGGTCATTATGACCTATGTCGCACTGCTGTTTCTTGCAGTGGCGACAGCCATTCCGAACTTTCTTCCCGCCACCGCCCGCAGCGCGCTACCCGACTGGGTGACCAACCAGACTGTGTCACTGGGTCTTGACCTGCAAGGCGGCGCGCATCTGCTGCTGGCCGTCGACCGCGATGATCTGGCGCAGGCGCGCTTGCAGGATCTGCGGGAAACGCTTGTTGCTGAAATGCAGGCGCTGAACCAAAGTCAGGCAACAATCAGCAGCGACGGGCTGACCCTGAGCGTCGGCGCCGATGATGCATTATTCGCTGCCATGCAGGAAAGTGCGGCAGCAACCGCACAGCCGGGAACGCCGGTTGATTTTACCGTCACGCACAAGGATGGCATCTTGCGCCTTGCCCTGACAGCTGTCGGTCTTGATCGCGCAGCCACCAGCGCGGCCGATAGCAGCCTAGAGGTCATTCGCCAGCGTATTGATCAGGTCGGCGTATCCGAGCCGATGATCAGCCGTGTCGGTGATGATCGTATTCTGGTGCAGATGCCGGGCGTCGAAAATCCGGCGCAATTGCGCGCGCTGTTGGGGTCGACCGCCAAGATGAGCTTTCAGATGGTCGCCGCCCAGCCTGGTCCGGGCGTCGCAATGCTTGATCTGCGCGATGGCACCGGCCAAGTTCCTGTCGAAAACCGCATCGCCTTGTCCGGTGACCGATTGGACCAAGCGGCGATGGCATTTGATCCTGACACCGGCCGCCCCATGGTCACCTTTGCTTTTGACCGCCAAGGTGCCGTCACTTTTGCCGAAATCACCGCCGCCAATATCGGCCAGCGCTTTGCTGTGGTGCTGGACGGGCAGGTGCTGACTGCGCCCGTCATCCAGTCGGTCATTCCCGGCGGGCAGGGCCAGATCACCGGCAATTTCACACCGGAAGAGGCGCAGACACTTGCCGTACTACTGACCTCAGGCGCGTTGCCCGCCTCGCTGGAGGTGATTGAGGAGCGCAGTGTCGGTGCCGCCCTTGGTGCGGACTCTATCAGATCGGGGCTGATCACCGGCGTCGTCGGTCTGGCGCTGGTGATGGTGATGATGGTCACGCTTTACGGCGGCTGGGGGCTTTTGGCGAGCGCCGTGCTTGGGGTCAATGTGATGCTGACGCTGACCGCGCTTGGCGTGCTGGGGGCCACGCTGACTTTGCCGGGGATTGCGGGGATCATCCTGTGTCTTGGTATCGCGGTGGATAGTAATATCCTGATCTTCAGCCGTATCCGCGAAGAAACCGCCAAAGGTGCTGTTGCGATGAAGGCATTGAAACAAGGCTATGCGCAGGCTTGGGCGACCATCTTTGACGCCAATATCACCACTCTTTTGGCAATGGTGCTGCTGTTCCTGTTCGGTGCGGGTGCCGTGCGCGGCTTTGCCATCACGATGAGCCTTGGGATCGTGATCTCGATGTTCACTGCCGTCGTGCTGATGCGGATGGTGATGGAGGCCCTCGTGCGGCGCCGCAAACCTGCGTCTCTCGCGATTGCACCGCTATTCGGACGGGTGCCAGCACCCGGTGCATTTTCCTTCATGCGGCGCGGGCGGGTGGCTTTGGTTGTGTCCGCTATGCTGTCCATCGGGGCGATGACGGCGCTTGTGGTGCCCGGACCCAATCTTGGCATCGACTTTACCGGCGGCGTGCAGATGGTGCTACGCTCTGACGCCGCCGTGCCGCTTGCTGATCTGCGGACGGCTATAGCGGCCAGCGTTGCGGGCGATGCCAGCCTGCAAGCCTTTGGTGATCCGACAGAGGTGCTGATCCGCGTTCAGGGTGCGGCAGGACAAGCGACCGTCGCCGCGGTCGAGGCCGCAGCAGCGCAGGCGGTGCCGGGTGCAGTCTTTGACCGGATCGACCTTGTCGGCCCTACCATCAGTGGTGAGTTGGCGACCACCGGGCTTATCGCTCTGTCGCTCGCCATTCTGGCGATGCTGGCCTATATCTGGGTCCGGTTTGAATGGCATTTCGCGGCCGGGGCGATTGTCGTGCTGTTCCTTGATATCACAAAGACCTTTGGCATCATCGCCTTGGTCGGATGGGAAGTGAACCTGACCACCATTGTCGCGCTGCTGACGCTGATCGGCTATTCGGTGAATGACAAGGTGGTGGTCTATGACCGCATCCGCGAACATCTGCGCGCAAGCGGTGACACGCCGCTGTCCGAGGTGATCGACCGCAGCCTCAATCAAGTACTGGCACGTTGCATCTTCACATCGGGCACGACCCTTGCGGCACTGTTGCCGATGGCGATCTGGGGTGGGCCGGCAGTTGCGGGGTTTGCGTGGCCGATGATTGCCGGCGTCGTGATCGCGACGGCATCGTCGCTGTTTGTGGCAGGCCCGGTGTTGGTATGGCTGGCGGCGCGCAGCCCAGCCGTTGTCGGCGCCCCTGCATGAGCTGACAGGCTAGGTCACATCGCGGCATGGATGGCGGCTATGAACCGCCATCCATGCCCTGAAATGTGCAATTTACCGCATTGACCGCGCTTTACCTGCTTTCGTCAGTTGTATTGATCCATGTCACGGATGGCACGGGCAAAGCCCGATAGCATCAAAATGATCGGCACCCTGTCATTGGCCCGCGTTGCCGCGCCAACAGCGTTTTATGCGGATCAGGGGCATTGCCAAACACATCAAGGAAAGGACGAACGTCATGAACCGACTTTCACAAAAAACTGCCATCGTCACCGGAGGTGCCGTTGGCATCGGCCGGGCCTGCGTGATCCGCATGGCCGAAGAGGGTGCAAAGGTTGCAATCTTCGACACGGCAGAGGCCGAGGGAAAAGCGTTGGCCGATGAACTGGTTTCAAAAGGGCATGAAGCAGCCTTTTGGCCGGTCGATGTCACGGACGAGACAGGCATGAAGGCCGCGATCGACGAAGCAGCGGCCCGTTTCGGCGGTCTGGATGTGCTGGTCAACAATGCAGGCATATCTGGCAGCCCCAAACCAACCGATCAGGTCACCGAGGCCGAATGGGATCTGGTTCAGGCGGTCAATGTGAAAGGGGTATTCTTTGGCACCAAACACGCGATCCCGCATCTGCGTGCGGCGGGGAAAGGTGCAATTATCAACCTGTCGTCCATCGCAGGGCTGATCGGGATCGGGAATATCGCGCCCTATCATGCATCCAAAGGTGCAGTGCGACTGATGACCAAGAACGACGCCATCACCTATGCGCCTGAAAAGATCAGGGTGAACTCGATCCACCCTGCGTATATCTGGACACCCATGGTTGAAAACCACCTCCGCGCCACTGCCCCTGATCTAGAGGCAGCGAAAGCTGCAGCAGGGACAGCCCATCCGATTGGGACGATGGGTGAACCCGATGACATCGCTTGGGCAGTTGTATGGCTGGCGTCGGACGAAGCCAAATTCGTGACTGGCACCGAAATTGTAATTGATGGTGGCTACACGGCGCGATGATATGACTTTGACTGCGCCACATGCGAAACCTGCCGCCGATTGCCTGACCGATCTGAACTCGACCGCTGACGGCCTGACCGCCGAACAAGCTGCGCAGCGGCTGGCCTCGCACGGTCCCAACCGCCTGCCTGACACGCATGCGCGCGGGCCGCTGCTGCGCTTTGCGCTGCAATTCAACAACGTGCTGATTTATGTACTGATCGCAGCGGCCATCGTGACAGGTTTCCTGCAGCACTGGATCGATACAGGTGTGATTGTCGCGGTGGTTCTGGCCAATGCCACAATCGGTTTCATCCAAGAAGGCAAGGCCGAGGCGGCAATGGCTGCGATCCGCAACATGCTCGCCCCGCGTGCAGCAGTCTTGCGCGATGGCCAACGGCAGACGGTTGATGGCGCGGCGGTGGTCCCGGGTGACATCGTCTTGCTCGAAGCGGGCGACAAAGTCCCCGCCGACCTGCGCGTGCTAGAGGCACGGGGCCTAGCCGCGCAAGAGGCGATCCTGACCGGTGAATCCGTGCCAGTCGAAAAAGCCGCAGCCCCAGTCGCGGCAGAGGCGCCCTTGGGCGATCGCAGTTCTATGCTTTGGTCAGGCACGCTGGTCACCCAAGGCACGGCGCGTGGTCTGGTTGTGGCCACGGCTGCGGATACCGAAATCGGGCGCATCGGCGGGTTGCTGGCGGGGGTCGAACAACTGACCACACCCCTTGTCACGCAGATGGACCATTTCGCGCGCTGGCTTTCATTCCTGATTGTGCTGGCGGCAAGCCTTTTGCTGGCTTGGGGGTATTTCGTCGGGCATCAGGATTTTTCCACCCTGTTCATGACCGTTGTAGCCATCGCCGTCGCTGCGATCCCCGAAGGCTTGCCTGCCGTCATGACTGTGACACTGGCGATTGGTGTGCAGGCGATGGCCAACCGTCACGCCATCGTCCGTCGTCTGCCCGCGATCGAGGCGATCGGGTCTGTGTCTGTCATCTGCACGGACAAAACAGGCACGCTGACCCGCAACGAAATGGTCGTTGCTGCGGCTGAAACACCCGATGGCATCTTTACCATTACAGGCGAAGGTTATGCACCCACAGGCGAAATCACACCTGCGGGCGATTTGGGCGCGCTGGCCCGCGCGGCGGTGCTGTGCAACGACGCTGCCCTGATCGACAAGGACGGCGCGTGGATCGTTGAAGGCGACCCGATGGAAGGTGCGTTGCTGGCCTTTGCGGGGAAGGTGTCGCCGGACATCACAGCACGGCGTCTGGACGCAATCCCGTTCGACAGCCGTCACCGTTACATGGCGGTGCTGACCGACGGGCCGGATGGACGCATGACATATGTGAAAGGTGCGCCCGAACGTGTGCTGCGCATGTGTGCGGGGATTGATCTGCGCCACTGGCAGGACCGTGCTGATACAATGGCGCGACGCGGTTTGCGTGTGCTGGCGCTGGCAGACCGGCCCCAGACGGGTGAAAAGATTGACGACACGCTGGACGGCAAGCTGACCTTTCTAGGTCTGGTCGGCCTGATCGACCCGCCCCGACCCGAGGCGATTACCGCCGTTGCCGAATGTCGCGCTGCAGGCATCAGGGTCAAGATGATCACCGGCGATCATGCTGGCACTGCGGCGGCTATCGCGGCCCAGATCGGGCTGGAAAACCCCGACCGCGTATTGACAGGCGCCGACCTTGACCAGCTTGACGATGCGCAACTCGCGCGCGAGGTCGCTGTGGTCGATGTCTTCGCCCGCACCAGCCCCGAAGACAAGCTGCGCCTTGTCACGGCCTTGCAGGCCAACGGCCTGTCCGTCGCCATGACCGGTGACGGGGTGAATGATGCGCCCGCCCTGAAACGCGCCGACGCTGGCATCGCGATGGGCCTGAAAGGGTCCGAGGCCGCCAAAGAAGCCGCTGATCTGGTGCTGGCGGACGACAACTTTGCCTCTATCGCTGCGGCTGTGCGTGAAGGGCGGACAGTTTATGACAACCTCAAAAAGGTGATCAGCTGGATGCTGCCCACGAATGCAGGCGAATCCGTTGTCATCGTGACCGCGCTGCTGGCAGGTCAGCTTTTGCCGCTAAGTCCGGTGATGATCCTGTGGGTCAACATGATTACCGCCATTACGCTGGGATTGGCGCTGGCGTTCGAACCGACAGAGGCTGGCACAATGGCG
>PUNR01000219.1 GCA_003551805.1 Loktanella sp. | reverse complement strand
TTTGAACTGCTAGAACCCGAAGACGGGCTGGAGGCGCTTTTTGGCCTGATCCGTGACGCATTGCCTGCGCGTTTGTTTGAAACCGCTTATGCCCTTTCCTGTGATGTCGCCGCGGCAGACGGCATGATCGCAGGGCAAGAAGCCCGCATGCTGGAAGAAATCCGCGAAGAACTGGATATCGACCGGTTGTACGCTGCCGCAATCGAGCGCGGCGCACGGGCGCGACATATGACCTTGTGATCCTTGCTGTCGGTAGTGGCGCAGACAGACCTGATGCCTCCAGCGGGGATATTTAGGCTCTGACGATGATCAAGACCGGCGCTTAATAGGCGCGCAAGGCCCATTGCTGCAAGATATCCTGCTGCAGGCGTCGGGCCCTTGCGCTCCAGGCGCGGGCACCTTCGGGGATTTCGTCGGATTGGTCGCGTGTGCGTGCGCGTGTCTCAAGATCGGCCGTGAAAATCGCAAAGCTAAGGTCACGCCCGCCGGTGCTGCGTACGTAGCCCGCCAGCGCCGAGACGAAATTCAATGTGCCGGTCTTGGCTTGCACTGCCGCCTGACCCGCGCGGATCGTGTTCTGGTTGCCATCCACCAGATTGATACTGCGCATCAATGGCCGCAGGCGTTGCATGACATCGGGTGCCTGCAAAAAGCGCACCATGTCGGCGGCGCTGATCCGCGACGCATCGCCCAGCCCCGAATGATCGACAAAGTTTGGCGCGGTTCCCGGCGCACGTTCCGCAGCCCAGCGCGCCATGCCTGCCGCTGAGGTGGCCAGATCACGCGGCTGGCTGCTGATCCGGCTGGTGGCGGTCAGGCCCAGCGCCTCGGCTGTGATGTTGGTGGAATAGCGCATCATATCGGTCAGCAGGCCCGGCATCGGCTTGCCATCGACCCGTGCCAGTTCGGTCGCTGGTGGCATGCTGGCGATGATGCGTGGCGTGCCCAGCACGATGCCCTGGCTGCGGGCAAAGGTGGCAAAGACTTCTGCCGCATACAGCGACGGTGAACGGACCGGCAGCCAGCGCGATCCGGCCTCGTTCAGCGCAGAGCGTGCGACAGTCCACGTGTCCACATCTCCATCGCGGGTATAGGTAAAGACAGGCACATTGCGGTCGACGATCTGCATCCGCGCCACAGTCACCGGCGGTCGGTGATTGTCGCTGCGCGCATCCAGCGCGGTGATGTAATTGCCAGCCTCACGCCGCCATTCAAAATGCACGCGGTTATAGTTCAGGTTCAGCCCGCTGATCGTCGGGTTATACCCTGCCGTGGGCAATTGCGTCGGATCGATCTGGTCGAGCCGGGTGAGTGCGGCATCCCAGATCAGAAAATCGCCTGTCACCTCGCGCAGGCCCGCTGCCTGCATGGCTTGTGCCAGTTGCGCAAGCTGGTCGGTTGTCAGGTCAGGATCACCGCCACCCGCAAGGATCAAATTACCATTTAAAATTCCGTCTTTCACGTCGCCTTGCGCAAGAACGCGTGTTGTGAACCGGTGCGCAGTGCCAAGTGTTTCCAGCGCATAAAGCGCGGTGACAGCCTTGGTCACACTTGCCGGCGGCATACTGATCGCGGGGGCATAGCTTTCCAGCACCTGCCCTGTCGCCGGATCGCCCAGCACGACGCCGACCTGTCCCGGCAGGCCAGCACGTGCGATGATCCCTGCCAGTGCATCGCGCGGATTTACACGCGGGATCGGGCGATAGGACCGCATCGGTGCCTCGGCCAAGGCGCTGGTGCCAAGGCTGGCGATGGCGCCGGCCAGCATGTGGCGACGTGACAGCATCACCATTCCCCCCGCGCGCGAATGGCCGATGACGAATGATGCGACATCGGCAGGTTGATAAAGGACCACGCCGGCGCCTGCGCATGGCCCAGAATATGGCTTGCCCGGCCCGGCAATTTGGCAGCGGCATAGATTTTCGCGGTTTTCGACAAGCGCGCAGATATCCGGTCGCCCGGCCGCGCGATCACGCCGACCGGCACGTTATCCATGATCCAGCGCCAATCCTGCCAGCGATGGAATTGCGCCAGATTATCCGCGCCCATCAGCCACACAAACCGCACGCCCGGATAGCGGCGGCGCAGTGCGACAAGTGTTTGCGCGGTATAGCGTGTGCCCAGACGCGCCTCGATATCTGTCACGGTGACACGCGGATGGTGCATAATTCCGCGCGCGGCCTGCATCCGGTGTTCCAATGGCGCAGGGCCATTTTTCTTGAGCGGATTGCCCGGACTGACCAGCCACCACACCCGGTCCAGCCCAAAGCGTGTCAGCGCAGAGGTCGTGATATGCACATGCCCGTAATGCGGCGGATCGAATGACCCGCCGAGCAACCCGATCACCTGACCTGACTTTGCCACTGGAAAGCTGTGCAAGATTGCAATTCCTCTTTGTTTGAGGGCAAAAAACAGGGTGCGACTGTAAAGTAAACCCCCGTCAGATCACAAAGCGCATGAAGGCAAAGCGCGTACTGTCAGGCGCCCAGCACGGCACGTTGATCGTCCCTTGCCCGCCGAACAGGTCCAGCAGGTCGCGCGGGGTGCCTCCGGTGGCAGGCATCAGCCGCAGGAAGACTTGCAGATTTGCAGGGTGGCCTTGGGTGCCTTGTGGATAGGCAAGGTAAAGGACGTGCTGCCCGTCAGGGCTGGGGTGCGGGAACCAGTTGACAGATGAATCATCGGTCATCTGTTCCAGATCGGTCCCGTCAGGCCGGATACGCCAAAGATCAACGTCCCCGTCCCGTTCGCCGTTGAACCATATCCATGCGCCGTCCGGCGTGTAATCGGGCCCGTCGCAATGGTCGAAATCTGCGGTGACACAGGTTTCCGCACCCCCTGCCACGGGGCAGGTGTAGACGCCGAACGGCCATTCCCGCTTGCCGACATAGGCGAGCGTTGTGCCATCGGGGGACCAGCCGTGCCAGTAGGATGGTACTTTCGCCGTTACCCGTTCCGGTGTGCCACCGGTGACGGGAAGGGTATAGATGCAGCTTTGTCCGCTGTCGTCGCTTGCGCTGATTGCCAACGTTTCCCCATCAGGGCTGATGCCGTGGTCGTTATTGCAAGCCGTGGCAAAGCCGGTGTCGATCTGCGCCAGCTTTGGCGCGTCCAGATCCACGCGATAAAGCAGCCCGCCACCATTCACGATCAGATAACCGTCGGGGTGCCAATTGGGCGCTTCGATATGACCGTCGTGGTCCAGCAGGACCGTGACCCGATCCTGCGCGAGGTCATAAAGGCAAAGCTCGCTACGCATCAATCTTCCCCGCGGGGAAGGTAATCGAACCGGGCGAACCGCGCCTCTGCCCCCTGCCCGGTCAGATCATAGGCAACCATACCGACAAAAGCGCCGGTAAACGATGAATGTTCGCCCCGCCCGCCTTCGTCAGAAATATGCGATGCGTCAAGTTGCGGGCCAAGTTTTTGCCAGTCGCCACCGTGGCGGAACCAGAATTGCTGGGTGGCAACATCCACAGTCACGCGCAGGTCGACAGGCCCATCGGCCAAGGGCACGGGATCGGCGGGAAAGTTAAGCCCCTCGCCCGGCCAGTCGCCAAGGCAGGACATGATCTGCAAGACGCGGCCATGTTCGGGCAGATGGGTGACAAGGGCGGCATGGAATTTGGTGCGGTTGTAATAGGTCGTCAGACCTGCGGCCTGCTGATAGGTCTCTGGCACGAAATCCAGCGTTGTTTCTGCAACATAAGCCGCATGTTCCTGCCGCCGCGCGACCAGCGATTGCTCGAACCAGTTGCCGATACTTTGCCGGCCCGTCAGGACCAGTGCATCTGCATCCATGCGGAAAATACGGTCAGGTTCCGGCGTGCGCAGCCATTGGAATTCAGGCGGCAGCGCATCGCTGAACTGACGGCGGGTGGCGATGACGGGAGCAGGGTCCACATCAACAGGCGATGGTACCTCGACCCGAGGAACCATGCCGCCTGCGGCAAGGTAAAGCCAGTCATCGCGCCAGACGACTTCCTCGATCCCGGTTTCGCGGCCCATCGGGCAGAACCGTCCGTCTTGCGGGCGGCCCATCAGGAAGGTGTGGTAATGTTTGCCCCAATGCGTTTCCACATACTGGCCATGTCCGGTACGCTGGATCGGCCCGTCGCTGCCTGCGGCACAGATCACATGCAGATCGGGGTGGTTTTCATAAGGCCCCCAGATGTCGCGCGACCGTGCCAAGGTCACGGCATGGTCATAGCCCGTGCCGCCTTCGGCCGTGGTCAGGTAGTAATAACCGTTGCGCTTGAACATATGCGGCGCCTCGGTCAGGCCACGACTGGTGCCGGCATAGATGTTGCGGACAGGGCCATAAAGCCCGCGGTCTGGCGACCATGCCTGTAACAGGATACCGTCAAAGAAGTCATTTGCCGGATTGCACCCGGTGCCGGCGCCACGGTGGTTCCACTGCATGTTCATGAAATACTTGGTCCCGTCGTCATCATGGAACAGCGACGGATCAAAGCCGGAACTGTTCACATACCAAGGATCGGACCAATCGCCGTCGATGGTATCGCAACTGGTGATGTAGTTCGGCGCGTCCTTGAAAGCGCCGTCCAGCCGTTTGACATCCGTATAGACCAGCCAGAATTTGCCATCGGCATGGCTCAGGCAGGGGGCCCAGATGCCACAGCTGTCAGGATTGCCGCGCATATCCAGCAAGCCGGGGCGCGCCAAAGGCCGCGACACCAGCGTCCAGTTCACCAGATCGCGCGAATGGTGGATCTGCACCCCCGGATACCATTCAAAGGTAGAGGTCGCGATATAGTAATCCTCTCCCACGCGGCAAAAGGACGGGTCGGGGTTGAAGCCCGGCAGAATAGGGTTGCGGATCATGCGTCAAGCTCCGCCGATTGCGCCCAAAGATTGATCTGTTCTTCGTCAGCATATTGATCGATCTGCGCCAACTCCTCGGCACTGAAATCCAGATTGCCGATAGCACCTGCGCAATCCACAACCTGCGACGGTTTCGATGCACCGATCAGCGCCGTCGTGATGCCGCCATCGCGCAGAACCCACGCAATCGCCATCTGTGCCAGCGTCTGGCCGCGGCTTTGGGCGATCTCGTCCAGTTTTCGGATGTTCTGGATCGCCTTGTCGGTCAGCATCGATGGAAACAGCGATTTATCCTGTGCGGCACGGCTGTCGTCGGGGATCCCGCCCAGATACTTCTTGGTCAGCATCCCTTGCGCCAAAGGCGTAAAGGCGATGGACCCGACCCCCAATTCGGTCAGCGTTTCCTTCAACCCGTCTTTTTCGACCCAGCGGTTCAGCATGTTGTAGGACGGCTGGTGGATCAGGCACGGCGTGCCAAGGTCTTTGAGGATCGCCACTGCTTGCCGCGTACGTTCGGAATTATAGGACGAAATCCCCGCATAAAGCGCGCGACCGGACCGGACGATGTAATCCAGCGCGCCCATCGTTTCCTCTAGCGGGGTGTCGGGGTCAAAACGGTGCGAATAAAAGATATCGACATAATCCAGCCCCATCCGTTTCAGCGATTGGTCGCACGAGGACACCAGATATTTGCGGCTGCCCCATTCGCCATAAGGGCCGGGCCACATGCCGTAACCGGCCTTGGAGCTGATAATCAGCTCATCACGGTAACCGCGGAAATCGGTGGCGAGAATTTCGCCAAACGCCTCTTCCGCCGAACCGGGGGGCGGGCCATAGTTATTGGCCAGATCGAAATGCGTGATGCCGTGGTCGAAAGCGGTGCGGCAGATGTCGCGCTTGGTCTGGTGCGGTGTATCATGCCCGAAATTGTGCCACAGCCCAAGCGAGATCGCGGGCAGTTTTACCCCCGACGCCCCGCAGCGGCGATAGGTCATGCGGTCATAGCGGTCTTCAGCGGGGGTGTAGGTCATCAAATTCCTCCTAAATCGATTTCGTAAAGTCAACATGGCGTCAGGGGGATGTCAACTGCAAGGGCGGTAGGGTGGATCATGATCCACCTTACTTGTGCGGCGTGCCAACCGGGCTATTCTTGCGGATATGGGCAAAACGTATTTGCAGACCGCGATGCTTTTGGGGGTGATGCTGCTGGTGTCGCCTTTCGCCCTTTACGCCGCCGGTTTCGGGCAGGGCGGGCTGCGCGGCACGCTTGACGCGCCACATTACCTATTTTCTGCCAGCATACCCGCCAACGCCAGTATTTTTTCACATATGCTGCTGGGTGCGGCAGTGACATTGCTGGTCCCGTTGCAACTGATCCGGCCCTTGCGGCAGCGGCTGCCTGCCTTGCACCGCCTGACAGGGCGGGTGATCGTGGCGGGCGCAGGGATCACGGCGATTGGCGGGCTGGCCTATATCGCGCTGCGTGGCACGATTGGCGGTGCGCCGATGAATGCAGGTTTCACGCTTTATGGTGCGCTGATGTTGCTGGCCGCATGGCAAACCTTCCGCCACGCCTATGCAAGGCGGATCGGGCAGCACCACGCATGGGCACTGCGGCTGTTCTGGCTGGTGCTGGGGTCTTGGCTATACCGGGTACATTACGGGCTGTGGTATCTGGCCACGGGGGGACTTTGGTCCACACCGGAGTTCACGGGGGCCTTTGATCTGGTGCAGAATTTTGCTTTTTATATCCCGTATCTGATTGGCGTTGAAATTTACCTGCGCCGCCGCTTTTCATCGCCCCAAGCGCGTGCCAATCTGCGTGTATGACAGATTTGAGCACCCCAAACGGCACCCCCGTTTCCCGCCTGACATTCGGCACCATGCAATTCGGCGGCAAGGCTGATGCAGCAGAAAGTGCCGCCATGTACGCCGCCGCCCGCAGCGCTGGCGTTAATCATTTCGACACTGCTGTGCGTTATACCGATGGCGCGGCCGAGACGATTCTAGGACAATTAATCAAGGGGGAACGCGACAAAATCTATCTGGCGACCAAGGTCGGCTATACCGGCGGGTCGGGGCGTGCAAATATTCTTGCGCAATTCGACATCTGTCGCAGCCAGTTGCAGCAGGACGTGGTCGATCTGCTGTACCTGCACCGGTTTGACGATGAAACGCCGCTGGAAGAAACCTTCAGCACGATGGCAGAACTGCAATCGTCAGGCGCAATCCGGCATATCGGCGTTTCCAATTACGCCGCATGGCAAGTGATGAAAGCGCAGGCCGTCGCACGCGATCTGGGCACCAGGATCGACGTGATGCAGCCGATGTATAACCTTGTCAAACGGCAGGCCGAGGTCGAGATTTTTCCGATGTGCGCCGATCAGGGCATCCACCTTGTGCCCTATTCGCCCTTGGGCGGCGGGTTGCTGACAGGTAAATATATCGGTGGTGGCTCAGGGCGGCTGACGGACGATCCGCGCTATAACACCCGTTACGGGCAAGACTGGATGCATGACACCGCCGCCGCGCTGACCGATCTGGCACGCGCGGTCGGCACAAACCCTGCCACGCTCGCCGTGGCATGGGTCATGGCCCATGCGACAGCGCCATCGCCCATCATCTCGGCAAGGTCATTGGTGCAATTGCAACCGTCTTTGGATGCGCAAGGCTTCAACCTCACGCCAGAGCTTTATACGCAAATCACGGCCCTTAGCCCCACGCCGCCGCCCGCCACGGACCGGTTGGAGGAAGCATGATTGATTTTCTGATCATTGGTGGGGGCATTGCCGGTGTCTCTGCCGCCGCGCGTTTGTCTGCGTTGGGCAGCGTCACCGTGCTGGAACGTGAAGACGCGCTGGCCTATCACGCCTCTGGCCGGTCCGCCGCCCTTTATGAAGCTCATTATGGCAAGCCTGCCACCATCGCGCTGAACAAGGCGGGGCTGGACTTTCACCGCGCGGCGGATGTTCTGTCACCCCGTGGCCTGCTGCTGGTCGGCAGTGCAGGCGAGGCTGATCTTTTCGCCGCCGATGTCGCCGCGATGCAGATGAAGCTTATCACGATGGACGAGGCGTTGGCGCTGATTCCGGTTCTGGACCCAACCCATGTGGATCGGGCCGCCTATGACCCTGATGCTTGGGATATCGACACCGACAAGTTGATCCAGACCTTCGCCAAAATGGCCCGCAGCAATGGCGCGCAGATTGTAACCAAGGCAGAAGTGACAGGCATCACGCGCAGCGGATCAGGCTGGGCGGTCAGCACAAAGGCGGGCGATTACACCGCCCGCCATCTGGTGAATGCCGCTGGCGCTTGGGCCGATGTGATCGCGGAAATGGCGGGGGTGGCACCTTTGGGGTTCCAGCCTTTGCGCCGTTCCATGGCGCGCATCCCTGCACCTGATGGCCATGACTTGCGCGATTGGCCGATGGTTTTCGGCGCAGGCGAAGGTTGGTACGCCAAACCCGACGCCGGTGCGCTGATCGTATCCCCCGCCGAGGAAGACCCGACCGAACCCCACGACGCCTATGCCGATGACATGGTACTGGCCGAGGGCCTTGCGCGATACGAGGCGAATGTGACCACCCCCGTGACCCGTTTGCTGGCATCTTGGGCCGGATTGCGCACCTTTGCGCCTGACCGCAACCTTGTGCTGGGACCGGACCCCGCGCACCCCGGGTTCATCTGGTGCGCGGGTCAAGGCGGATACGGGATGCAATCATCGCCAGGCGCCAGCCAGTTGTTGGCTGATCTGGTCGGCGGAAACGTGCCCAACATCGCCGCCGATTTGGTCGCCGCCCTGCGCCCTGACAGGTTCCGCTAAATATTTCTGCGCACGACCTTACAAAGCACACGGGCTTGCCTTATCTGCACCCGATGCAACGCAAACGCGACCGTATCCGTGCAAGGTTTGACCGACAATATCGCAAGATAGCGCCGCATGTGCCGGGTATGACACGTATCCGCAAACCCGGCTGGATGGTTGCGCGAATTGTACTTGGCGTAACGTTCGTCCTTGGCGGCTTTCTCGCGATCTTGCCGGTGTTCGGGCTCTGGATGATTCCGCTTGGCCTGCTGCTTTTGGCCATTGACGTTCCCGTCCTCAAAGGCCCCGTGACCAACATACTGATCCGGGGCCGCAGGCGTATTGATTTATTGCGACGACGCTGGCGGGGCTAGCCATCTGCCCTGATTGCCGCGTTTTGCGGATCATAGGGACTGTCCTCGACGATCTCGGCGGGCCATAGCTGGTCCAGCATCTTGACCTGCAACTGCGTGCCGACCACGGCCAGTTCCGGTTTTACATAGCCCATCCCGATGGATTTGCCGAACGCCACCGAATACCCGCCCGAGGTCAGACGCCCCACACGGGTGTCACCGTGATACAGCGCCTCGCGCCCCCACGGATCGGCGTCATCAGGTCCGTCGATCAGCAAGGTCACACATTTGCTGCGGATACCCTTTTCCAGCATGGCGTCCTTGCCGTGGAAATCCTTGGACAGGTCCACGAAACGCGGAAGATCAGCCTCTAACGGCGTTGCATCGCGGCCAAGTTCATTGCCGAAGGCGCGGTATGATTTTTCCTGCCGCAGCCAGTTTTGTGCCCGCGCACCGACCAGTTTCATGCCGTGCGGTTCGCCTGCCTTTTCCAGCAGGTCAAACAGGTAATTCTGCATCTCGATCGGGTGGTGCAATTCCCAACCAAGTTCACCCGTATAGGCCACACGGATCGCGTTGACGGGGCACATGCCCAGTTCGATCTTTTGCGCCGACAGCCAAGGGAAACGCTTGTTCGACAGCGCGGTCGCGGGGTCAGCGTCCTTGATGACGGCGGCCAGCACATCGCGGGATTTCGGCCCGGCGATGGCGAAAACACCCCATTGGGTGGTCACGTCCTGCGCGTTGATGCGGCCAAACTCGGCCTCTTTATCCTCGATCGCCTTGAACAGGTAATCCTGATCATATGCGGTCCATGCACCGGCAGAGACGAGGTAATAATCATTCTCGCCATTGCGCACGATGGTGTATTCCGTGCGCGTCGTGCCGTGGGCGGTCAGCGCATAGGTCAGGTTGATCCGGCCCACGCGGGGCAGTTTGTTGGTGGTGAACCAGTCCAGAAACGCCGTGGCCCCTGCCCCGGTGATCCGGTGCTTGGTAAAGGCGGTGGCGTCGATCAGGCCGACACCTTCGCGGATCGCTTTCGCCTCTTCCACCGCATATTGCCACCAGCCGCCGCGCCGGAAGGACCGGCTGTCGTGGTCGTTGAACCCTGCAGGCGCATAGTAATTGGGGCGTTCCCAACCGTTTACGAAACCGAATTGCGCGCCGCGGGTGGCTTGGCGGTCATAAGCGGGCGAGGTGCGCAGTGGGCGGCAGGCGGGGCGTTCTTCATCCGGATGGTGCAGGATATAAACGTGGTCGTAGCATTCCTCGTTCTTGCGGGCAGCAAATTCGGTGGTCATCCAGTTGCCGTAGCGCTTGGGGTCAAGGCTGGCCATGTCGATCTCGGCCTCGCCATGCACCATCATCTGCGCAAGGTAATAGCCGGTGCCGCCAGCGGCAGTGATGCCAAAGGAAAAGCCTTCCGCCAGCCACATGTTGCGCAATCCGGGTGCGGGGCCAACCAGCGGGTTGCCGTCAGGGGTATAACAGATGGGGCCGTTGAAATCATCTTTCAGACCCGATTCCTCGCACGACGGGATGCGGTGGATCATCGCCATATATTGTTCTTCGATCCGTTCCAGATCGAGCGGGAAAAGATCAGCGCGGAAACTGTCCGGCACGCCATATTCGAAACAGGCCGGGGCGTTCTTTTCATAGACGCCCAAAATCCAGCCGCCGCGTTCCTCGCGCACATAGGATTGCGCGTCAGCGTCCCGGATCACGGGGTGTTCGACGTTCCCTTCGGAACGGAACTGCACCAGCGCGGGGTCTTGATCCATCACGATGAACTGGTGTTCCACCGGGATTGCGGGGATTTTGATCCCCAGCTTTTTCGCCGTGGTCTGCGCGTGGTTGCCAGAGGCCGTGACGACATGTTCGGCGGTAATCACGATCTGTTCGTCAGATGGCACCAGATTGCCACCCTTTTCCACCATCTTGGTGCAGGTCACTTCCCAAGCGTCACCATTCCAGTGGAACGCATCCG